>NZ_RWIO01000055.1:0-22459 GCF_009764655.1 Pseudomonas sp. PB105 | reverse complement strand
TGGTGAGCGGGCTTGTCCCGCGCTGGGCTGCGAAGCAGCCCCAATAACAAACACCGCGTAGCATCAGCAAGAACCCGATCACCACAGTGTTATGTGTAAGCCTTTGAGAGTTGTGTAGATACCCATGCTCATCGGGGGCAAGCCCTCTCCCACACAAGTGATTCACTTGCCTTGAAGGCTCATCCCCCGGAAGCTATACCCTTCAGGAGCCCCCTATGAACCTCGAACACCTCACCGAACGCCTGCATCGCATCCGCGATACCAACGACTGGAAGCAGTTCCACAGCCCGAAAAACCTGGCCATGGCCGCCAGCGTGGAAATGGCCGAGCTGGTGGAAATCTTTCAATGGCTGACCGAAGACCAATCCCGCCAGTTGCCCGCCGACAAACTCGCCCACGCCGGGCAGGAAGTCGGCGATATCGTGCTCTACCTGCTGCTGCTGTGCAGTGAGCTGGGCCTGGACATGAACGAAGTGGTGCGCGCCAAACTGGCTGACAGCGAACGGCGGTTTGCCCATGAGTGACCGTCATTTCGACCAGTTGGCCACGCGCTTTGCCGAGAAAATCTACGGTGGTGCCAAAGGCGCGATTCGCCTGGCGGTGCTTCAGGCCGACTTGATTGAAGTCCTGCCGGCACGCCCCTTGCGCGTGCTGGATATCGGCGCGGGCCTGGGGCATATGTCGCTGTGGCTGGCCGAGCGCGGCCACCAGGTGACCCTGGCCGAACCCGCCGAGCCGATGCTTGAAGGTGCGCGCCAGCGCTTCGCCGAGGCCGGGCAGACGGCGACCTTTATCCATGCGCCCTGGCAAGACCTGCTCGGCCAGCTCACCGAACCTTACGACCTGGTGCTGTGCCACGCGGTGCTGGAATGGCTGGCCGAACCCCATGCAATCCTGCCGGTGCTGCACCAACTGACGGTGCCGGGTGGCTGGCTGTCCCTGGCGTTCTACAACCGTGATGCGCTGATTTATCGCAACCTGCTCAAAGGCCACTTCCGCAAAATGCGCAAGAACGACATGGCCGGCGAAAAGCAGAGCCTGACCCCGCAACAGCCCCTCGACCCGCGCGAATTGGCGGCGCAACTCGACGGGCTATGGCAGGTCGAAAGCCAAAGTGGCGTGCGCGTTTTCCACGACTTTATGCCGGTGGAATTCCAGGCCCGCGTGAACTTACAGGACCTTGTTGAGATGGAACTCGCTCACCGTCGTCACCCAAGCTTTGCCGGACTTGGGCGTTATTTGCACTGGATCTGCCGTCCGGTTTAAGCGGCCCAGTCTGCGGAGGTCGAAATGCGTCGTCTCTGTTTGATCCTGTTATCCCTCGGGCTGGGCGCGTGTTCCAGCCCCAACCCTTATGTGGCGGCGTCTGCGCCTCTGCCACCGGCGCCGGCCCAGGCGGCCACCACCTTTGATGCCAGTGCGTATCCTGCGCCGGTGCGCGACTACGGCGCCTACCGTAATTGGGCGTGGCGCAACGGCCAACTGCCGGCGGGCTCGGCCTGGGCGGATTCGGCGCAAATTGCCGAAGCCGTCAGCGGCGCGCTCGACCAACGCGGCCTGCGGCCCTTGCACGACAACCGCGCGCCCGACGTGCTGGTCAGTGCGGACGTGCGCCTGGAGAAGCGTCTCAAGCAAGTCCAGGATGACTACGGTTACGGCTACGGCGGCTACAACCGCTACGGCAATGGCTACGGGATGTACAACTCGGCGCCGATCGTGCGCACTTACGAGGTGACGGTAGCCGTGGTGCGGGTCAACCTGTTTGACGCCCGCAGCGGTCAGCCCGTGTGGAGCACCAGCGCCGAAACTGCCAGCCAGGGCAGCCTCGGCGAACGCGCCGATGCCTTGCGCCAGGCCGTGCAAAAGGCCATGAGCGCCTACCCGCCCCGTTAACCGCTATTCTCATTTAAAGCGCTGTTCGCTCTTTGGAGAAAAACCATGTTTCGTCGCATCGCTACGCTCGCTTTTGTCGTGCTGCTGGGCGGTTGCCAGACCAGCCAGGTCAACCACGACTATGACGCCAGCCGAGACTTCGGCGCCTACCGCAACTGGGCCTGGAAAGACCCGGCCCTGCAATACCGCCCTGATGATCCACGGATCAAGAGCGACCTCACCGAACAACGCATCCGCCAAGCCGTGGGCGAGCAACTCGACCAACGCGGCCTGCGCCCCGCCGCAGCCGGTACCAAGGCCGACCTGACCGTACAGGCCTACCTCATCGTCGAAGACCGCCAGCAGCAAGTCACCACCAACTACGGCGGCGCCTGGGGCGGCCCGTGGAACGGCTACTGGGGCGCGCCGATGTACAACGAAACGCGCAACATCACCTACAAAGTCGCGACCCTCCAGATCGACTTGCTCGATGGCAAGGACGGCAAACTGGTGTGGCGCGGCAGTGATGAACAGCTGATGAGCAGCACGCCCAACCCACAGGACCGTGATAACGCGATCCGCACGACGGTGACGCGCATCCTTTCCAGCTACCCGCCGCACTGACCTGGCCCCGCCACTGGATCAACCCGAACAGCAATTTATGGCCACTGGCCAACGCACTTCCCAAGCCTTGTCTACACTCCACAGCACCTACGGAGAGTAAGCGCTAAGGAGTGCCTTGATGTCTCCCCGACCTGGTTTCAGACAGCGTGGTGCGATTGGCTTGATGGCAGCGGGGACCCTGGCCGTGGCTATGGTCTTCATGCTGCTGGCAGTGGACAGCGGTCGCCTGTACCTGGAAAAGCGCAAATTGCAGTCCATCGCCGACAGCGCCGCCCTGGAAGCGGCGGGGCGTAGCGGCGTGTGCACGCCAACCTCCACCGCCAATGACTTCGCCATACAGAACGCCACCCGCAATGGCTTCACCGTGGTCGCCGGCGACACCACCCGTGGCTTGGCCGTGACCTGCGGCTCACTGGCAACCAACGCCAGCAATATCCGCGTCTACACCGCCGATGCCAGCAAGAACGACGCAATCCGCGTGGTGGCGACTAACAGCGTGATGACCAGCATCGCCGGCGGTATCTGGAACATGTTCAGCGGCACGCCGATATCCACGCAAACGGTGCTGACCGCCACCGCCGTGGCCGCGTTTGCACCGCCGGTCGCACAACTGACGATTCGCAGCAGCCTGGCAACGGTCGATTCCACCAAATCCCCGCTGCTCAACCTGGCGCTCGGCAATCTGCTCGGCGGCAGCCTGTCGATCACGGCAGCCGGCTGGAACGGACTGTTGCAGACCAACGTCAACCTGCTCGGCTTCCTTGACCAACTGGCGGTGCAATTGAACGTGACCGCTGGCGACTACGATGCATTGCTCAACACCGCCGTGTCCGCCAGCCAACTGATCGATGCCACCGTGAAGGTGCTGCAAAAAAACGGCGCGGTGGCCACGGCGGTGATCAACGATGTGATCTCAGTGAAGGCCATCGCCCCCACTACCCAACTGTTGAAAGTAGGCGACTTGTTGAAAGTCGCCACCGGGACGCCCGCCGCCGCGCTGAATACCAATGTGCAGCTGTTTCAACTGTTGGAAGCGGTGGCGCAGTTGTCCAGCAGCAAAAGTGCGGTGAGCGCGGCGACCCAGGTGAGTATTCCGCTGGTGGGCAATGTGTCGATCCAGACCAAGGTGATTGAGGCGCCGCAGCTGTCGGCCATAGGCAACCCCGCGCTGGCCAAGGCCGGGCTGTTGAAAAGCCCGCCAACCGATCAGATTTTCGTGCGCACCGCGCAAGTGCGAACCCTGGTGGTGGTGCAGGCGCCGATCCTCAAAGTGGTCTCAGGTGTCTCGTCCATCTTGGCGGGCTTGACGACCCCGGTATCGAAGGTGGTCGGCGGCCTGCTCAACCTGAACCTGCCCGATGTGGTGGGCGGTATCTTGTGTGTCGTCGGCTGCAATGTGGCGGATGTGGACATCACGCAAACGTTGTCGATTTACATCGAAGCGGCCAGCGCCGAGAGCCACGTCACCGACTACAGTTGCGCCACGCCGGCGACCAAGTCGCTGACCGTGCAGGCCACCACGTCCCTTGCCACCTTGGGTGTCGGTTATGTGGACCCGGTGTCGGCGTTTTCGTCGTCGTCGGCGGTGACTGTGCAACCGATCCAGCTGATCGATTTTGGTCAGAAATACTGCCTGCTGACCTTGATCTGCGGGCCGCGTACTGCTGGTGTCGGCGGCGGCTTGAACCTGCGCGCCCTGACCACGGTGGCGGCGCAGACCAACCCCATGGTGTTTCTGCCGGTGGCGGAGATGAACGCGACACCCACCTATAAAAACGCGCCCGGCACCGCCAACATCGTCAACAGCCTCGGCACCACCTTGAGCGGCTTGCAGGTTACTTACGTGCCGCCCACCGGCAGTTCGCCGAACAACCCCACCGCCACAGTGACGACGGCACTGGCGTCAATCGTCAGCAGCGTGGTTGGACTGATCCAAACCGTGCTTGCGCCGATCCTCGATCCCATCGTCAACACGCTGCTGGCGGCGCTGGGCATTAATCTGGGCAACGCCGAAGTCGGCGCCAACCTCACTTGCCACATGGGCCGCGCCTATCTGGTGATCTGAAGAATGGGCAACTCCACGCAAAACCGCGCACCGTCGGCGCCATTGCTGACGCTCAGGCGTCCGCCCATGTTCTCGACAATCCCGTAGCTCACCGACAGCCCCAGCCCGGTGCCCACGCCAATCGGCTTGGTGGTGAAGAACGGCTCGAAAATCCGCTCCATCAGACGCGGGTCAATACCACCGGCGTTGTCTTCTACCCAGATGCGCACATGACGACTGTCATGCTCGCTGTGCAGCGCAATCCATGGCTGCAGCTGCGGATCTTTCTCACGCTGGCCGAGCAGCGCATCGCGGGCGTTGACCACCAGGTTGATCAGCACTTGTTCGAGCTGATCGACGTAGCCGTTGACCTGCACGACAAAGTCCGCCGGTATCACCCGTAGATCGAGGCCTTTGCCCTTCACCCCTTCGCTGAGCAACGACAACGCGCCTTCGACCGCCTGTGCAGGATCAAACGGTTGCTGCTCGATTTCCGAGCGGCGGCCGAACACGCGCATATGGTCAACCACCCGCGCCGCACGCTGCACCTGGGCGTCGATGCGCTGGAGTTTTTCGGTGAGGTAGTCGACCGGCGCGTCGCCGCTGCTCAGACGTTTGAGCACGTTGACGATGGCCATGCGCATGACGTTCAACGGTTGATTGATCTCGTGGGCCAGCCCGGTGGCCATTTCGCCGAGGGTGGCCATTTTCGCGCTTTGGGTCAGTTGTTGCTGGGAGCGGCGTACTTCGGTGTTATCGCGGCCCACGGCCTGGACTTCCACCAGTGTGCCGTTCGCGTCGAAGACTCCACGGTCAGACCACACCCACCAGGCGTGCTCGCGGCCAGGCAGTTCCAGGCTGATTTCGGCGGTGCTCACCGGGAACTCCGGCGTCAGTTGGCGGATGCGTTGCACAAAGGCCTGGCGCTGTTCGTCCGACAGCCAATGGCCCAGGTTCACCCCCGGCAGTTGCGCCGGCGGGCATTCCAGGTAGTTGGCCAGCGGCGTGTTGCCGAAGGTCAGGGTCAGGTCCGGAAGGTAGCGGCAGATCATCGCCGGTGAGTCTTCTACCAGGATGCGGTAGCGCTCTTCGCTTTGCTTGACGTGCTCGGCGGCGAGGGTCGCTTCGGTCACGTCCAGCCATAGGCCGACGGCTTCCACCGGCAGACCGAGGTCATCGCGCAGCAACTTGGCTTCATCGAGCAGCCAGTGGTAGTGGTCCCGTTTGTCGCGTACGCGGTAGCGGCTGCGCACGGTGCCTTCGCGCAGCAACTGGCGGGTGCGTTCGAAATAGACATCGCGGTCGTCGGGGTGGATCAACGACAGCAGGTTGTCGTGATTGCAGTCGTCGAGGGTCCAGCCCAGCAGCGGCAGCAGGCTGTCGCTGAAGAACGCCGGGTGCAGCGCGCCGCTGACATAACGCTGTACATAGATGACGGCCGGAGCGCTGGCGATCAGGTTGTCCAGGCGTGCGTGGGCGGCGGCGGCTTGCAGTTGCTGGTTCTTGATATCGCTGATGTCGAGCATCACGCCGATCCAGCGCTGGCTGTCGCCCAGCCCCAGCACCTGGCCCTGCACGCGGTACCACAGCGGGTGGCCTTCGGCGTCGCTGCGTTGCAGGCGCACGCTGGCGAGCAGCGGTTTGCCCAGGACTTGCAGATCGTGCAGGCGGCTGTCGAACTCCTGGCGGTCGGCGGGGTGGATCAATTCGAGCCAGGCTGCCTGTGGCTGGCGCCTGGCGCCGTCTTCCTGGCCGAGGCTGCGTAACAACTGCGGGGCGAGCTGGATTTCGCGGGTGGTCGGCAGCAACTCCCACCAGCCGGTGCCGAGCAGGCCTTGCAAGGCTTCTACGCGCTCCAGCTGTTGATGGTAACGCTGCTCGCGCAAACGGCTCAGCAGCGGCGCGGCGAGGGCGGCGCACAGGTGCAGCCATTCGGTGTTGCTGATCTGCGCCTGCCCATCATAAAAGCCGCACAGCAGCCACGCGGCAACGCCCTGACCATCGCGGTAGGGCACCAGAAAACCGTCGGCATCACCGAACACGCTGTGCAGCCGGGGGTTGTCGCTGCGGCCATTGGGCAGGCTCAAGGGGACGTTGCCATTGACGCTGTCGAGGCTGGTGCCCAGGGGCTGGTCGGTCTGCCACAAGGTCGGTGCGTCGTGGCCGGCGTATTGGCTGTAGATCCGCCAACCCTGGGTTTCATCATCCAGCAGCGCCAACGCGACACAGGGAATGTGCCAGTGCTGCGACAGGCTGCGCAGTTGTTCGTTGAGCACTTCCGGCAAGCGGCTCAGGCTGCACACGCGCAGCTGCTCGCTCATGCGGCTGGCGAGCTGATGGTTCTCCTCGCGATCGCCGGCCTGTTGGTGCTCGGCGAGCAAGTCGCTGACGTCCATCAGGTGCAGGTTCCAGCCGTCGCCGTCGGGCTCGATCCAGCCGCGCAGATGCAGGACTTTGCCGGCGCTTGCCTGGAAATCCAGGTCCAGGCTCTGGTATTGCCAGTCTGCGGGGTTGCCCTCGACGCTGAGGACACTGGCCGCGCACAGCAGCTCACGCAGCAGTGGCTTGTGCTCGCTGGCGGCGGGTGCGGCGAGTTGCGAGCGCAGGGTGCCGCCGATGTGCAGGACATGGCCCAGCTGATCCAGGTGCACGTGCAGCCCGGTTGCGGGCATGGCCGTTATTTCGCGGGCCAGGGCGTCGGTGCGGCCCAACAGGCGCCCGAAGAGGTTGTCCCCCGCCGTCAAAGTTGCAGACTCGAACGCGCGTAGAGGCTGGCCGGCAGACTGGGGACGGTGCCCACGCCGGGTATCACCAGCGCCGGGAACACGGAGTACAGATTAGTGGTGGGGTAGCTGATCGCCACGGTCAGGGTGGTGCCGACGTAGGTTGAACTGATGTAGCTGCTCTGAAAGTTGAAACTGGCGGGGATCCAGCTCAATTGGCTGACGACCGTGTCTTTGGCGCGTTGGGTGACCTGTGTGCCATACGCGGTGCCGGCAGCCACTGGATCGACCGCCATAGCCTGGCGCACCGCTTCGGCTGCCGCCTGATTGAAAGATTGCATCAACAGCAGCGGCAGGCTGTAGCTGATCAATCCATAGAACACCGCAAAAAAGATCCCGAAAACCAAGGCGAACTCAATCGCCGCGGCACCTTTTTGCGTTCTGGGGAGGCTGGTTCTCATGACTGCGTCTACCCTGACGGCTACTACTTGATATCAGCATAGAATCATTCAGCAAAAAGGGATGTTTTTTACGTGATCCATGGCGCGGTGTTGCTGCTTTGGCTGAGTGTCTGTGCCGTGCAGGATTTTCGTCAGCGGCATATCGCCAACGGGTTGACCCTCGGCGCGGCGCTGCTGGCCCTGCTGTATGTGGTGTGGACGGGCTGCACCTGGCTGGGTGCGCCAGCAGGCGAGGGCGCGTGGGCGCTGGTGTTGGCCTTGCTGCTGACCTTGCCGGGGTACGCGTTGGGCCGCTTCGGCGCGGGGGACGTAAAGCTGCTCGTGGCGCTGGGATTGGCCACCACGGTGAATCATCTGCTGTGGTCGCTGATTCTTGCAGCGGCGCTGCTCGCGGCCTGGTCGCTTGTGCATCAAGGGCTTGGCGCGCGCCATGAAACAGCGACGAGGCGCACGTCAAGAAAGCAGCCTTTCGCACCGTTTGTATTGACAGGTTTTGCCCTGTATTGGTTTTGGATCCACTAGTCGCACAAGGCCTCTATCGCTATGTACATAGTCGGAAAGTAGGGCTAGGTTTATTGAGCAGATGATTCACATTCTGCGTCGAAAAGGGATAGGTCAATCATTTGGCTTGCCAGGCATGGAGTAACGTGTGAACAAGCTCACTTCGGCTGTAAAAGTGCTCGTGGTCGACGATCAACCACTGATCGTCGAGGAGCTTTGTGAATTTATCGAAAATAGCGGCTATCGCTGCGTCCCTTGCGAATCCAGCCGCCATGCCTTGCAGCGCTTCACCGAAGACACGGAGATTGGCCTGGTGTTGTGCGACCTGCACATGCCGGGCATGGATGGGATCGAACTGGTCCAGGCCATGCAGAACATCGCGGGCAAGCATCGTGCGTTCGAGGCGATCATGCTCACCGGGCGTGCCGATAAACAGGACGTGATCAAGGCCCTGCGCGCCGGCATCTCGGACTACTACCAGAAGCCGATCGACCTCGAAGAACTGCTCGAAGGCCTGCAGCGCCAGGAAGCCGCATTGGAGGAGCGTCAGAAGGAATTGCACCTGGGGCAACTGAACCTGAAGCTGCAATACCTTTCCGAATCCATCAACGATCTGTATCAGGATCTCGACAAGGTGCGTCGCAGCCCGAGCGTGGCGGACGCGGCCGAGTCGGTCGGCGAAGAGCCTGCGCCGGTGGAAATCCCGGCCATGTTCAATCAGCTCTCACCGCGTCAGCTCGACGTTGCCCGTCTGGTGGGCAAGGGGCAGACCAACTACCAGATCGCCTGCGAACTCGGCATCACCGAAAACACCGTCAAGCTGTATGTGTCGCAGGTGTTGCGCCTGACCCATATGCACAACCGCACCCAACTGGCGCTGGCGCTGTCGCCGAGCAACTCGGTCATGCGTCAGCGGGTCACGGCGCACTGACGCTCATCACTTCATTTACTGTCGCCACCGCCGGACGAGCTGGATTTCGACTCGAAGTATTCCGGGATCGGATGCTTGTTGCTGTCCAGCCAGCGTTGCAGGGCCTGTTCGCGTTCCGCCGGCGTGGTGGTTTGCGGGGTGGGCGACGCGGCGAGACCATTGACCTGCAGCGCCAGCCAATTTTCCGTTTCAGCCTGCTGTGGGGACGAAGGCCCCGGCTCGATGGCAGCCGCGGCCAGCGGCAGCAGGCTCAGGCACATCAGTAAATGGGCTTTCATACTCGACTCCTTACTTGATCGTCACGGGCAGGGCATCGGCGACGGCCGCGACTTTGCGTGCAGGGCTGCGCTTGAGTTTGGCCGCGCGCGCCTGGGCTTCGGTGACTTGCGCGGGGCTCAGGCCCAGTTGGCTGACCACTTTGGCCGCTTGTCCCCAGTCGTCCTGATAAATCAGCAACGTCACCAGGTTGACGGCGGCCAACGGGTCGCTCTGCTTGAGCTCGATGGCCGTCAAGAATTCAAAGCGCGCTTCTTCCAGGCGCGATTGGTTGAGATAGACCACACCCAGGTCATTGCGGATCTTCTCGTCGGTGGGCGCCAGCCGCGCAGCATTTTGCAGATGGACCAGCGCCTGGGCGTTGTCGCCCCGCGCCACCGCCAATTGCCCCAGCCCGTGTTCACCCTCGGCGGCCATGCAGGTGCCGATCAGGCTGCGGTACAACGGCTCGGCCTCGCTGCGTCCCAGCAAGCGATAGGCGCGGGCCTTGCGCTGGCGCACCTGGGGCAGCGTATCGGGCAGGCTTTGCAGGTTGGCCAGGCTGGCGTGGAGCTTGTCTTCGTTGGCCATGTCGTCGGCCAGGTTCAGCGCCAGGTCCTGTTCCGAACTGGGCTTGGCGCAACTGCCGGGCGACGTGAATGAGGCCCAGGGCGTCTGCCCGTTGCTGGCGCAACCGCCGAGCAGCAGCAGGGCCATGGCGGCAATCAGTGGTTTCATCGGGTGCTCCTTAAAAATGGACCAGGGCTCGGGCGATGCCGATAAAGGCCGGGCCGCCGAGGACAATCAACAATGCCGGAAACAGAAACACCATCATCACCACCGACATCTTCGCCGACATCTTCGAGATGAATTCCTGCAGATTGGTCAGGCGCCGGTCGTCGAGCAATTGCTTGAGCGCCAGCAGGGACTTCATTGCGCCGCCGCCCTGGGTGATCAACTGCTGGAGGATGACGCAGGTGTCGGTGAACTCGTCGACTTCCAGCAAGTGCGCGGTCTTGCCCAGCTCCTCGCCCAGTTCCAGGCCGGAATCGACCCGCGCCAGGATCAGGCGCAATTCGTGGGTAAGGTCGGGCAGCAAGCGTTGCGCCTCGCTGCCCAGTACGCGCAACGATTGTTCAATCGCCATGCCCGACTCGAACAGGATGCGCAGCAGCGGGATAAACGTGGAGATTTCCCTGGCGATGCGCTGCTGGCGGTATCTGGCGGCGGTGGCCAGCACGCGCTTGGGCAGCAGGTAGCCGACGCCCAGGGCCAGCAGCGGGGCGATCCACACGGGTTCCACCTCGGGGAACAGCAGTTCCTGGCCAAGCAGGGTCAAGGCCATCAGTACAAACGGCACGCCGATCTGCAGTGCGGCAAACAGCGAGCGTTGGCTGGATTTGCGCCAGCCTACGCGGTTGAGCAGGGTCTGCGTTTCGCTGTCCAGGCTCACCGAGCCCTGGGCCAGCGAGCTTGCGCCCAGTAGCCGGATGAGCGAGCCGAGCCTGGCTTCGCTGGTGATGCGCCCTTGCAGGCGTTCCGTCACCCGGCGCTCGCGGCGCCGATGCTCCAGCACCTGACCGCCCACCAGGACCAGCGCCGCGAGAAACAACAGGGCACCCACCAGAAGCACCATCTCAGACACTCCTCAACATGCGCCACATGGCGAACGTGCCCGTCAGGTCCATCGCGGTGGCAGCCAGCAACATGTGGCGCCCGGTGTCGTCATTCCACATGGTCATCAGGTAGCCGGGGTTGACCAGGATGAAGTAAGCCACCATCAAGATCGGCAGCCCGCCCAGCACATAGGCGGTCATGCGGGTTTCGCCGGTCATGGCCTTGAGTTGGCGCGAGGCCTGTTCGCGCTCGCGGATCATCCTGATCAGGTTTTCCAGCAGTTCGCTGGCATTGCCGCCGTAGCGGTGGTTGACCTTGAGGCCCAGGGCGAAGAGGCGAAACTCGTCCTGTTCGTAGAACTCGGCGAAGTCGCTGACCGAGTCGGGCAGGCTGACGCCCATGCGCACGTTACGCTGCACGCGGCCCATGGCCTCCTTGAGTGGGTTTTCGACACCTTCGATGCCGCCCAACACCGCGTCGGCCAGGGTTCTGCCGGATTTGAGGCTGCGCACGCTGTGGTCGAGCAACTGCGGGAGTTGTTCGACCATGCGCTGGACGCGGCGCTGGTAACGCCAACCGATGTAAAGGCGCAGCACCAACGGCGGGCCGACGATCATCGTGAACAGGCCCCAGCCGTCGCCCAGCAGGTAGCCGAAGAGGGCGCCGATCACCCACGCACTCAACCACAGGCCCAGGCGGTCGGTGGGTTTACCCAGCCCTGCACGCAGGAACATGCGCTCAAGACCGCTCCAGGACGTGCTCGCTTCGGCGGTCTCGGGCTGCCCGTCGCCCAGGCGTTCCAGCACGCGGTCGGTCTGGGCCTTGCGCAGGCTGTTGTCGAACAGCCACAGCGACAGGCCGATCAGCAGCAGGCAAATAAGCAGCAGCAAGGGTCCGGTCATTCAGCGCCCCCTATAGCGGCAAGGCCGATTCGCGGCGCAGTTTGTCGCCTGCGGGGTGGATGGCTTCGCGCAGGAAACCGAAGCCGGTGCGCCGGTCCAGGCGGAACAGGGTATTGGTGACATACACGTCATCGCGCACGCCGACCACTTCCACCACTTCGCTCACACAGCGGCGGCCATCGGGCATGCGCGTGAGTTGGATGATCACGTCCAGTGCGGCGCAGATCATCTGGCGCAGGGTTTTTTCCGCGACCACACGACCGGTCAACCCCACCAGGGTTTCCAGGCGCAGCAACGCATCCTGCGCATTGTTGGCGTGCACGGTGCTCATGGAGCCGTCGTGACCGGTGTTCATCGCGGTCATCACATCGAGCACTTCGACGCCGCGGATTTCGCCGAGGATGATGCGGTCCGGGCGCATCCGCAGGGCGTTGCGGATCAGGTCGCTGGACCGCACTTCGCCATGGCCTTCGGCATTCGGCGGGCGGGTTTCGAGGCGCACGACGTGGGGGTGCCCCAGTTGCAGTTCGGCAACGTCTTCGATGGTCACCAGCCGTTCACGGGGGTTGATCAACTGGCTGAGGATATTGAGCAGGGTGGTCTTGCCGGTGCCCGTGCCGCCGCTGATCAGAATATTGCAGCGCTTGCCGACGGCCTCCTGGAAGAACTCGAAGATGCTCTGGTCGATGGTCTGCATGGCTACCAGGTCGCTGCTCTTGAGCATGTCCTTGCGAAATTTGCGGATCGACAGACACGGCCCGTCCAGGGCTATCGGCGGGATGATCGCATTGACCCGGCTGCCATCGGGCAGACGCGCATCCACCATCGGCGACGACTCGTCGAGGCGTCGGCCCAGTGGCGCAAGGATGCGCTGCATCACGCGCTCGACGTGATGGTCGTCGATAAAACGCAGGTCACTCTGGTGCAGCAGGCCTTCGCGTTCGATAAATACCCGATGCGGCCCGTTGACCAGAATCTCGGTCACCGACGGGTCGCGCAGCAGCACTTCCAGCGGGCCGAAACCTGTGAGTTCGTCGACGATCTCTTCGGCCAGCCGCTCCATTTCATAGCGCGAGATTGCCAGGCGCATGCGCGTGATGTATTCGGAGACTTTGTCGATGACAAATTGCGCGAGGGATTGGCGCGTGCCTTCGAGCAGGTTCCTGCCCGACTCTTCAATGGCGTCGATGATGTAGCGATGCAGCACCAGCTTCAGGCCGTCGTTATCGCTTTTGCCATTGGCGTTGCGGGCGGGCCCGCCGAACAGTTTTTCGCCGCTCATCGTCCAGCCCCCAGGATGCGTTCAAACCAGCGCATTGACGGTTTTTCCAGGCCTTCGGAGCGTTTCGCCAGACGCTCGCCCAAGGCGCGCACGGCTTGGGTCAAGGGTTCGCGGGGCGCCAGGACAAACAGGGTCTGGCCCTGGTTTTTCACGTTCAGGCGCAGTTCGGCGCTCAAGGGCAGGACGGCGATGCACTGCAGGCCGAAGCTTTTTTCCAGCGCTTCGGTGTCGGGCGCGCATGACTTGATGTAGCGATCGATCACCAGCTTGGCGTGATCGAGCTTCATGCCTTTGTCGCGCCAGCGGTTGAGGACTGCGAGGTTGCGGCGACAGTCCAGGACGTTCTGGTCGGTGCACCACAGCAGCTTGTCGCAGTGGCTGACAAAGGTGCGCAGCGCTTCGCTGTCCGGTTGCCCGGTGATGTTGACGACGATGTGCTGGAAATGCTGGCGCAGTGCACTGAGCAACATGAACAGTTCGGCCGCGCTGGTGAGCTTGAGCGGTTCGTCGCCGGTGGCGTACGCGAGGATACGCAGGCCGTCCTTGGCCGTGGTGAATGCGCTGTTGATCAACGTGGTATCAAGGCGGCGCAAATGGCGCAGCGCATCGCCGAAATTGAAGGTGCTTTCCAGGCCCAGCAGCGCCAGGCTGTCGCTGCGCGGCAGGCCGAGGTCCAGCACCAGCGTCTGTTGCCCGCTTTTCTGCACCACCATGGCCAGGTGCGTCGCCAGCATCGCGCCGTCGGCATTGCTCTGGGTGCCATACAGCACGGTCAGCCCGCCCAGTTGCGCATTCGACGTGACGGGCGGCAGGCGCTTGCTCAGGCGCCGCACCAGGCCGGCGACTTCGCTGGAGCGTGAGCCATAGGCAACAAAATCCCGCGCGCCAGCGCGCATGGCGTTCAGCACCAACTGGTTGTCCATGCCGTCGCCAAGGGCGACCACCGCGAGCATCGGCTTGGCCTCCAGCGCACCTTCGATCAGTGCGCTCTGGGCCACCACGTTTTCCCGGTCGAGGCCCACGAACACCAGGTTGGCGAAGGTCACGTCCACCAGGGCGAGCAATTCATCCAGCGAGCCACTGCCGGCACTGACCACCTGGCCCAGTGGCGCAAGGGCCCCCTGCAGCCATTCAAGGTCGGTGTCGTTGCGGGTGATTGCCAGAAACGTCTGGCTCAGGCTATCGCTCATTGGGACAGTCCGCTGCGACGGTCGAAGTTGCCGTTTTCGAGGAAAAACATGCGGTACCAGTTCGGGTCGTAGCTGCGCAGTTTTTCGCCGGGCAAAGAGGGCAAGCGAGCGTTGGCCGCCAGCGGTTGGACAAGGTGCGGCGTGACGATCATCAGCAGTTCTTTTTCTTCACGGTTGATGTTGGAGTCGCGAAAAAACGCACCGAGGATCGGGATGTCACCCAGGCCTGGAAACTTGCTGATGGTCGAACGGTTATTGCTGCTGATCAGGCCGCTGATCACGAAGCTTTCACCATCGGCCAGGGACACGCTGGTGTCGGTGCGGCGCACGGTCAGGGCCGGCACCTGGATGCCCTGGATCACCACCGCGTTGCTGTAGTCCAGTTCGCTGACTTCCGGCGCCACCTTGAGGGTGATGCGGTTGCGGTCGATCACGGTGGGAGTCAGGGTGAGGCGGATGCCGAACTCCTTGTACTCGATGGAAATGGTGTCACTGCCTGCGCTGGGCACCGGCACCGGGACTTCGCCGCCCGCGAGGAAGGTCGCGCTCTGGCCGCTCATGGCCACCAGGCTCGGGCGCGCGAGGGTGTAGGCAAAACCGCTGCGTTCCAGGGCGTTGATCATGGCTTTGACGCGGCCGCCGCCAAAGCCGACGTTGAAACTGTCGGTGCTCACCGGCAGTTTGAACACGCCTTCGGAGGGCGACAGCAAGTTCGGGCTGCCGAGGAAAAAGTTGGTGCCCATGCCGAGAAACTTGGTGCTGGCTTCCTTGAGCTTGGTGCGGCTGACTTCGACAAAGCGGATATCGGTCTGTACCTGGCTGGGCAGTGACGGGTCCTCCGACGGCGACAGCGACAGGCTGGTCAGCGCCGACGTAGCCTTGCCCTTGACGAACACCATGCTCTGGCGCGGCGCGCTGGCGCAGGCGGTCCACACCAGCAGGCTGGTGGCGCCCGCGCCGACACCGGTGAGCAGAAAATTGCGGTCACCGTGGACCCGAACATCGGCGATCTTCGGGTCGCCAATCGCCAGGCGCGTAATCGCCACCGGCGACTGCAGTTCCTGTTGCAGCCCTTCGCCCACCTCGACCACGGCAGGCAACTGGCCCAGGGCGCTGCAGTTGCCCGGCGCCGCCACTGCGAGGCCGACCGACAGGCTCGACAGCATCAGGGCGCAGGCGATGTGCGTGAACAGCGGGGCATAGCGATGGCTCATTCAAGGCATCCTTGCTCAATCACGGGTTTTGCGGCGCCGCTTGGGCGCCGCGAATCACTTCAATGCCACGTCGTACGCTTGGCCCTCCGCTGGTGACGGCGACGGCGACGCGTTTGGGCGGCGCGCTCATGGCCAGTTGGGTGAATTGGTAGAGGTCGCGGTTGGCGCTTTGCAGTTTTTGCGCCGCATCGCTGTCGCCGGCCCAATAGCGGCTGAGCAGTTGCTCGTCGGCGCTGCGTACGGCCAGGCGCAACGTACCGGCTTGCGTAGCGAGCATCAGGCGGCTCAATAGAGGCTCCGGCACGGCGAGCACGACGCTGCGTGCAGCGGCCCGGCGTTGCGCGGCCTGGATACGTTCTTCGGCCGTGACCGGCGGCGGCATGGCGGGTTGGCCATCGTTGGTCAGACCCAATTGGTCGCCGACGCTGAGCAAGCGCATCGCCGGGACCACGATCTGCGCCGACGGCTCGGCGTTACCCGGCTCTTGGCGCAGAAACAGCAGCACGTCCACGTAATCGCCGGGGCTCAGTTGGCCACCGGCACCCACCACTTCATCGACCGCAACCGCCAGTGCGCGCTCGTCGGGGCGAATCATGCGGGCCAGCGGGCCGCCCGTACTGAAGCTTTCCTGATTAAGCCAAGTGCCCGCGCTCAGGGGGCGCTGCGGGGTGCGGCCGATCGCCTGGTCAAGTTGGGTCAGGCTGCCGGCAGGCACCGTGCGCAGCTTTTCCACGGCCAGGTCGGTTTCGGTCAGCGCCACGAAAGGCGGCACATCGCGCACCAGCACCACGACCGGGAGGCGGGTCTGGTCTTCGGCGGCAGCGGCGGGTTTTTCAGCAGAAATGACAGGTTCGGCGACGGGGGCGGGTTGGCGGCTCAGCACCAGCCCCCAATACCCCGCGATCAACGCCCCGACCAACAGCACGCCAGCCAGGATCATGCTGATACGACTGTTCATGACGGCTCTCCCTTTCCGGTTGCACTACAGTCCCGCCAATCCAAACGAGTTAATTCGCAACCTGGCTGTGATGAACATCTAACGATTTGGCTATTTGAAGGTAGCTCAGCTAGGACGAAATGCCATTACCTGACAAAAAATTTACCGGAACTAAAAATCCGCCTCCTTGAACGCTTGGTTTTATGACGCCAACTTTGCGACTAATACTTTGTGATTAACTCGTTATTACAGTTGTGAGCCCAGGGTTTGTTGACAATGCTCTAGTGGCACGCCGCGTAGATCGTGCTAGAGCCGTACCGGCAATCCGTGGCGCTTTAGGGAGAAGTCATATGTTCCTTGACCTGATAGTGAAGCTTTACGTGCAGACGCAACTGTTCTTCAAACGCAGCGAGGGTGCCTCAGGTATTGAATACGCCATTATTGTGGCGCTGGTTGCCCTTGTCATTGTCGGTGCAGGGACCGGATTGGGCACCAAGATAAGTACCATCTTCACCAACATGTCGACCAAAATGCCAACAGGGACTTGATGCCAGGTTGTGCCAGTCATTCGATCTTTTCCCTCGCAGGTACGGCCATGAGCGCATCTTCTTCACGCCAGCAAATCTTATTGGTGGACGATGAAGAGGACGCCCTGATCGAGCTCGCCGAATCTCTCGAAAACGAGGGATTCGTCTGCTTTACCGCCACCTCCGTCACCTTCGCCTTGCAAGAATTGACACTTCATCCGGATATTGCCCTGGTCATCACCGACCTGCGCATGCCCGAAGAAAGCGGGATCTCCTTGATCAAGCGCCTGCGCGAACACACCTCACGCTCGCACCTGCCGGTGATTGTGATGTCGGGTCATGCCGAGATGGATGATATGAGTGACATGTTGCGCCTGCAGGTGCTCGACCTGTTTCGCAAGCCGATCTACCTGGTGCGGTTGATCGATACGTTGGATAACCTGTTTCCGCTCAAAAAGCATTCATCCTCGTGAGCACTGTGCACCTCGTCAGAGTTGATAACTGAAGCTCAAGGAATACCGCGGCTTGCGGTTGAGGCTGTCGAGAGCCTCGTCCGAGATCGGCGGTTTTTATGCGATTGGCCGCCATTTACCCAGCATATGTTCAATGTCTGCGGCGCCTTTCAGCAGTAATTCGCCGCTGGAACCGGAGGCGCTGCTGTGCAATATCACTTCGCTGGGCAGGCGCACCGGCTTCTTGAACACTACGTCGATTTCCACATTGGCAGCGGGCAGGTGCTCACCGAGGGCCGCCAGTGTGCGCGCCTTGTTCCAGAGTCCATGGGCGATGGCCTGGGGGAAGCCAAACAATTTGGCAGTCGGCGCACTCAGGTGGATCGGGTTGTAGTCGCCGGAGACCCTCGCGTAACGACGGCCGATATCGGTGGGGGCTTTCCAGCGGGTCAGTTCGCTGATCTGCGCAGGAGTGGGCTGGGTGTCATCGGCTGCTTCGCCTTCGAGTTTTACGCCTCGGCAGAGCATCCGGCTCTCGGCTTCCCACAGCACGCCTAGAGCATCTTCGACAGTGGTCACCACCTCAAAGGTTGCGCCCTTGGCGTGAGGTTGCAGGTTTTGCGTGTGCACAGCGATGGACAGCTCGTTTACGCCGCCCAGCGGTCGATGGATGCGAATGCGATTGCTCAGGTGGATCAACCCCAGCAACGGGAAGGGAAATGCCTTGTCCGTGAGCAGCTGCATCTGCAATCCAAACGCCAGGATGTGCGGATAGGTCGCCGGCAGGATCGGGCTGTCGGCAAAGCCGCAGACCTTGCGATACGCCGCCACGTCCCCGGGGTTGACGCTGACCCGACAGCGCAGGCCCTGCTCAGGCAGCGTGCTGCCGGTAATTTTGCGCTTGAGCGCCGCCCGCCAATACAACGGCGGCAGAAACGGAGTATTGCCTAAGGTCTGCCATTCCATATTTACGCTCCCAATAGACTTTGCCCGCACACCCGCAATGCTTGCCCGCTCACCGCGCCGGAGCCCGGCTGGCCGAGCCAGGCCACGGCTTCGGCGACGTCCTGGGGCAAACCGCCTTGGCCCAGGGAACTCATGCGGCGCCCGGCTTCACGCAGGGCGAACGGGATATGCGCGGTCATCTGGGTTTCGATAAACCCTGGCGCCACGGCGTTGATGCTGATCCCGCGCTCCTTGAGCAACGGCGCCCATGCCTGCACCAGTCCGATCAAACCCGCCTTGCTCGCGGCGTAGTTGGTTTGCCCACGGTTGCCGGCGATGCCACTGATAGAGGCCAGCACCACCACGCGGGCGTTGTCGTGCAGGCGGCCGCTGTCGAGCAGCGCCTGGGTCAGCACTTGTGGCGCATTGAGGTTGACCGCCAGCACCGCGTCCCAATATTCCGGAGTCATGTTGGCCAGGGTTTTGTCACGGGTGATGCCCGCGTTGTGCACCAGGATGTCGAGGCCATCGGGCAAGTGTTCGATCAACTGGCCGGCGGCGTCTTCGGCGCAGATATCCAGCACCACGGTGCGCGCACCCAGGCGCGCGGCGAGGGCTTCGAGGTCGGATTTGGCTTGCGGCACATCCAGCAGGATGACTTCGGCACCGTCGCGGGCCAGGGTTTCGGCGATGGACGCGCCGATGCCGCGCGCCGCGCCAGTGACCAGCGCTTTGCGTCCGGCCAGTGGGCGGGTCCAATCCTCGACGGGGGTGGCGCAAGCCTGCAGGCGGATCACCTGGCCAGAGATGTAGGCGCTTTTCGGCGAGAGGAAGAAACGCAGCGCGCCTTCCAACTGGTCCTCGGCACCCTCGCCGACGTACAGCAGTTGCAACACGCCGCCGTTGCGCAGTTCCTTGGCCAGTGAACGGCTGAAGCCTTCCAGGGCGCGTTGGGCGCTGGCGGCAAACGGTTCGCTGAGACTTTCCGGAGCGCGGCCGAGGATCACCAGGTGAGCGCTGTTGGCGAGGTTTTTCATCAGCGGTTGGAAGAACTCGCGTAGTTGCTTGAGCTGGTCGGTGTGTTGCAACTCGCTGGCATCGAACACCACGGCCTTGAGCTTGGGGCCGTGTCCGGGAATCCAGGTGGATGACTCGGCGCCGTAGGTGTAAGTCGCGTCAGTGAGTTTGTGGGCAAATGCCTGCACCTTGCTCGCCAGGGCACCACCGCCCAGCAGCAGTGCACCGTCTACCGGGCGCAGGCGTCCGGCTTGCCAGCGTTCCAGGCGTACCGGTGACGGCAGGCCAAGGGCGGCGACCAGACGATGGCCGAGGCTTGAGTTGGCGAAGTCGATATAACGGTCAGACATGGAACGCTCTCCGAAGGCTGGGGTTCAAAGGGTTGACCATCCCAGGGTAGCAGTCGTTCGACTAGGCTCAGTGATCAAGCCCATAACAGACAGAGGGAGCTTTCCATGACTCAATTGCGCCGTGTAGCGATCATTGGTGGTAACCGCATTCCGTTCGCCCGTTCCAATGGCCCGTACGCTACCGCGAGCAACCAGGCGATGCTGACCGCCGCGCTGGAAGGCTTGATCGAACGCTACAACCTGCACGGCCTGCGCATGGGCGAAGTGGCCGCGGGTGCGGTGCTCAAGCATTCGCGGGACTTCAACCTGACCCGCGAATGCGTGCTGGGCTCACGCCTGTCGCCGCAAACCCCGGCCTATGACATCCAACAGGCCTGCGGCACCGGGCTGGAGGCGGCATTGCTGGTGGCCAACAAGATTGCCCTGGGCCAGATCGAATGCGGCATCGCCGGCGGGGTCGACACGACGTCCGACGCGCCGATTGGGGTGAATGAAGGGCTGCGCAAGCTCCTGCTGCAAGCCAACCGCAGCAAATCCATGGCGGATAAATTAAAAGTCCTGTTACAACTTCGTCCCCATCACCTTAAGCCCGAACTGCCGCGCAATGGCGAGCCCCGCACCGGTTTGTCCATGGGCCAGCACTGTGAGTTGATGGCGCAGACCTGGCAGATCCCCCGCGCCGAGCAGGACCAGCTTGCACTACAGAGCCATCAGAAAATGGCGGCCGCCTATGCCGAAGGCTGGCACAACGATCTGCTCACCCCGTTTCTGGGCCTGACCCGCGACAACAGCCTTCGCCCCGACCTGACGCCCGAAAAACTCGCCGCCCTCAAGCCGGCCTTCGAACGCAGCGAAAAGGGCACGCTCACCGCCGGCAACTCCACGCCGCTCACCGATGGTGCATCCCTGGTGCTGCTGGGCAGTGAGGCGTGGGCGAAAGAGCGGGGCTTGCCGATCCTGGCGTACCTGCGCGACGGCGAAGCGGCGGCGGTGGATTTCGTCAACGGCGCCGAAGGCCTGTTGATGGCGCCGGTGTATGCGGTGCCGCGTATGCTGGCGAGGAATGGTCTGACGTTGCAGGACTTCGATTACTACGAGATTCATGAAGCTTTCGCAGCCCAGGTGTTGTGTACGCTCAAGGCCTGGGAAGATGCGGACTACTGCAAGACCCGCCTCGGGCTGGACGCACCGCTGGGTGCCATCGACCGCAGCCGGCTCAATGTGAAGGGCAGTTCCCTGGCCGCCGGCCACCCGTTTGCCGCCACCGGTGGGCGCATCGTTGCCAACCTGGCTAAATTGTTGGATGCAGCAGGCAAGGGCCGTGGGCTGATTTCGATTTGCGCCGCAGGCGGCCAAGGCGTGACGGCGATCATTGAGCGTTGAAACTGGCATATTGGATGCATTCTTAAGCAATCAACGGTCGGTAGCCCCTCCCACCGGCGAGCCGATTGCCGTATAACGAGTGCCATACGCGTATTTGGTAATAAAGGACCCACAATAAAAGCTGATGAAGACTCCTAAACGCATTGAACCCCTGATCGAAGACGGTCTGGTCGACGAAGTGCTGCGCCCTCTCATGAGTGGTAAAGAAGCAGCTGTTTATGTGGTGCGCTGCGGCAACGAATTGCGTTGCGCCAAGGTTTACAAGGAGGCGAATAAACGAAGCTTTCGTCAGGCCTCCGAATACCAGGAAGGCCGTAAGGTCCGTAACAGCCGTCAGGCCCGGGCCATGGCCAAGGGCTCCAAGTTCGGTAAGAAAGAAACCGAGGATGCCTGGCAGAACGCCGAAGTGGCGGCGTTGTTCCGCCTGGCCGGCGCGGGCGTTCGCGTGCCCAAGCCCTACGACTTCCTTGAAGGCGTGCTGTTGATGGAACTGGTGGCCGACGAATACGGCGATGCGGCGCCGCGTCTGAACGACGTGACACTGGAGCCGGATCAGGCGCGCGAATACCACGCCTTCCTGATTTCCCAGATCGTGCTGATGCTGTGTACCGGCCTGGTGCACGGTGACCTTTCCGAGTTCAACGTACTGCTGACGCCTACCGGCCCGGTGATCATCGACCTGCCCCAGGCGGTCGATGCGGCGGGCAACAACCATGCGTTCAACATGCTGGAGCGCGACGTGGGCAACATGGCTTCCTACTTCGGACGCTTTGCCCCGGAGTTGAAGAAGACCAAGTACGCCAAGGAAATGTGGGCGCTGTACGAAGCCGGCACCTTGCACCCGGCCAGCGTCTTGACCGGTGAGTTCGACGAGCCGGAAGAGTTGGCGGATGTGGGCGGCGTGATCCGCGAGATTGAAGCGGCGCGGCTGGATGAAGAGCGCAAGCAGGCGATTCGAGCGGCAGACGATGCGCCATCTAGCAAAGTGCCGGACGAGCCACCGCCGCCGCCCTGGATGCAGTGATCTCAGGGTTGATGAGGTTAAAAATGTGGGAGGAGGCTTGCCTCCGATAGCCATAGGTATCTACACAACTTCCCGTGGATACTGAATCTATGGCAACTGGGCTGTTGTGGTGAGCGGGCTTGTCCCGCGCTGGGCTGCGAAGCAGCCCCATCAAAGCCACCGCGTTTTTTCAGAAAAACCAAGTTGCCTGGTTTTGGGGCTGCTGCGC
>NZ_RWIO01000054.1:0-164113 GCF_009764655.1 Pseudomonas sp. PB105 | reverse complement strand
ACTTGAAGGGTACGAGTTGGTTGAGGTCGGCGCGGCAGTTGATCATGCGCTTTTCGTCAACGGCGACGCGGGCGGCGGAGCCTTCGAGTTCGGCGAGGCCTTCGGCGACGTCGAGTTTGTCCAGGGCAGCCTTGGCGCGGATGATCGCGGCGGAGTCGTTGGCGGTCACGTGGCGTGCTTCCAGCGCGGCGGCAGCGCCGGCACCGTCGAGGCGGTCCATGTTGGCTTCACTGGCGTGGCCGGCGTTGGCGCCCTTGATCACCGCTGCACCGGTGTCCTCGTTGTCGACTTCATCCCAACTCAGCATTGAAATACTCCCTTCTGTTCTGGTTTGGCGGCATGAGAACCCGTCCAAAAAATATGCGATTTGCAGGCTGTCAGGCATTGAAATAGTGCGCATAGTGTGGTCGGCAAATACCGATACTGCACACTATGTAGTGGTCTGTTTTGTTTGTGGGCACACTATATGGGGTGTTACACGGTTGGTCAACGAACAAGAAGAGCGCAACTGCCGCAGAGACCCGCGCCTAAGCTAATTCTAAAAAGATATTTATTGGCGGTTTTTAAGATCGTTTAGCTTGGGCGCTTCTAACAGATTCTGTTCAAGGAGCGAGCCGCCGATGTCCCATGTGCGATCCCTGGCCCATCGCCGCTAAGGCGCGCGCACTGCCTTGAGCAACAGCGCTTCAAACACCCGCTGTACCCGCGGCTCATCGGTATGGGCCACATTAAAACGCATCGAATCACGATGGGCCGGGTCGTAGCCGAACAGCGCGCCCGGCGCCAGCACCATGCTGCGTTTCAATGCCTCCTGGGCCAACAGCTCGCCATTGACCCCCGCAGGCAGGCGCGCCCAGATAAACATCCCGCCGTCATACGCCATCGGCAACTCACAGCCGCAGCGCTTGAGCCATTGCTCGACGCGCCCACCGGCCTCCATCAAGCGCTGGACCATGCGCTTGCGGTGCTTGGCGTAGCTGCCTTCACTGAGCATGCGGTAGACGATCTGCTCGAACAGCTCCGAGGTCACGCCGCCGCTCATCAACTTCATATTGGTCAGGTTGGCCGCCAGTTGCGGCGCGGCCACCACAAAGCTGACGCGGGTGTTGGCGCTCAGAATCTTGGAAAAGCCCGACAGGTAGGTGACCTGATCCAGACCGGCGACGGCCGCCAGGCGCGGTGGCGGGTTGGGATGAAGGTCACCGTAGAGGTCATCCTCGACGATATGGCAGTGGTACTGCTGGGTCAGTTGCAGCAGCCGAAACGCCTGGCTGGGGCTGAAGGAATGGCCGGTGGGGTTATGCAGCACGCTGGTGGTGAGATAGAGGCTGGGGCGGTGTTCGGCCAATAGCTGTTCGAGGGCGACGAAATCGAAGCCATCGGGACGGCGCTGGATGGTCACCACCTTGACGCCATGCAGCGCCAGGTTGGCGTGGAAGTTGAAGTAGCACGGCGCGTCAAGCAGCACCGTATCGCCGGGACGGGCGAGCAGGCGCATCAGCATGTCCAGGCCCTGCACGGTATTGGGGGTGGTGATGATCTGCTCCACCGGCACCGACAACCCTTCGCCGTGCAGCTTCTGTTGCAGGGCCTGGCGCAACGGCAGCAAGCCGGCCGGCGTGCCCAGCCCGGCGATGCGCAGCGACGGCGCACGCACCACGCTGCGCATGGCTTGGCGGATGGCGTCGGCGTCCAACCAATCTTCCGGCAGGTGGCCGCCGCCGGGGCGCAGTTCGCCGCTGGCAGTGACCAGGGGCCGACGCAAGACGCTGAGCAGATCCTGAGGCAGCAGGTCGACCCACGCCACCGAGGCCGGGCGTGCGCTGTCCATCGCCACAAAGTAGCCACGGCCCTGGCTGGAGGTGAGCAGATGGCGCCCGCGCAGGCGGTCCAGGGCTTCATTGAGGGTGAACTTGCTGACGCCCAGGGTCTGGGTCAATTCGCGCACCGACGGCAACTTGCTGCCAGGCGCCCATTCGCCGTTCTCGATGGCCTGGCTGAACGCCTCGACGATCTGTTGCACCTTCGGCGTGCCGTCCACAAAGGCGATGGCGGATACGAACATAAACCTTCCTTGTGTTTACTGGTGATTTTACCGGTGAAGTTAGGCCGGATTAGGCATTACTTCACCTGCCTTGTGCAATGCCGCTCCCCTAGACTGCGCGCCATCTCGCCTGGAATTGGCGAACTTCCCTACCAGCGAGCCATGGATTTCGCATTCTCATGAAGACTTATATGTGTGCGCCCTGCGGATTTATGTACGTAGAAGAATTGGGCATTCCTGAAGACGGAATCCCGGCCGGCACCCCTTGGGAAGAGGTGCCGGAAGACTGGACATGCCCGGATTGCGGCGTGACCAAGGCCGATTTCATGGCCATTGAACTGTAACCCTCCATCACGAAAGGAATCGCTTCATGGAAAGTAACCTGATCAACGCCGCCGTACCTTTCTGTACCGGTGTGGCCCACCAGAAATACCTCGCCGCCGAGAAGGGCCTAGACACCGCCATCGAAGGCGGCTGCACCCATTGGTATATCGATGGCAGCCTGTTCGGCGAAATGGTCGATGACTGGACCGACGAACGCATCGCCAGTCTGCAAGCGCAGATCGCGGCCACCGGTGTGAAGCCCGTCTACCACGGCAACTTCAAGGCGCCGCTGGGCAGTGACGTCGAAGCCTTTCGCGTGGCCGCCGTGGCGTATGTGAAAAAGGAAGTCGACATTGCCAGCCGTCTGGGCGCGCCGTTGATCATCCACGGGGGCTGCATCGTCGAACCAAAAATGGTGCTGATGGCCAAGAAAGTCGCCCTGGAGCACTACCTCAAGTCGGTGCAGGAACTGGCGCGTTACGCCGAGGCCAAGGGCGTGGACATCTACCTGGAAAACCTGTCGAACTACGTCAACTACCGGCCGTTTCACTACATCTTCACCCATGAAGCGGAATACGCCTTTGTGTTCGAGCGTCTGCAGGCCCACAGCAACGTGTACTTCTTCCTCGACGCCGGCCACGCCAATATCGAGGATGGCCTGCCGGCCGAGGTGGTGCGCAAGTATCACCACCTGATCAAGGGCATTTCCTTCAGCAACAACAATGGCGTGCAGGACCAGCACTTCGGCATTCATGACGGCAACTGCGACTACGCCGACGTGATGCAGGCCATTGTCGAAACCAACTGGAAAGGCCTGGTGGCCTTCGAAACCCGCAACCAGACGGCCAAAGCGGCCCTCGGTGAGCTGGCGGTGATGTACCGCGAATCCCTGGCCACCGAGATCGCTGTCGCTTGATGGAAGCCGGGGCGGGCGCCGGTGTGCCCGTCCCACGGCTGTCGTTTCTACTTATTGAAGGCCCTGGCCCATGACCACTGCGTTAACCCTGTCTTCGTTTCTCTATTTCCTGCTGTTCTGCGCCACCATGACTTTCAGCCCCGGCCCCATGACCCTGCTGCTGCTGAGCCTGGGCTTGAAGGACGGTTTGCGCAGCTCGATCCCGGCGCAGATCGGCGCCAGCGTGTCGTACCTGATTTCGATCCTGATCTTCGCCGTGGGCTTCTCGGAGCTGATCAAGGGCAACCTCGCGATCACCCAGACTATCCAGTTTGTCGGCGTGGCCTACATTCTCTACCTGGCCTACAAACAGTGGACCAGCAGCGGCGTGGCCATCGGCAAGGCCGGCGCCGTGGAGGGCTCGCGCAGCCTGTTCGGCAAAGGGCTGCTGACCGGGTTTTCCAACCCCAAGACCATCATCATGTTCAGCGCCGTGTTCCCGCAGTTTGCCGGGGCAGGGGAGCACAGCTCGGCGGCGGATATCGCCATCCTCGGCGCGACGTTCCTGTTGCTGCAATTTGCCAGCGGCTGCCTGTATTGCTACTTCGGCCAACGCATCAAGCACGTCCTGGAAAACCCCAAGCGCCGCGTGCTGTTGCAGCGGGTCACGGCGGTGTTGCTGTTGGGCGTAGCGTTGATGCTGGCCCGGGGTTTTTCCCACTGAGCGCTTTGGATCGGGCATTTGCGCGGGTGATGAGCTTATGAGTGGTAGTGGCGAATTGCTGGCGCCCTGATAGACTCCAGGCATTCATCCAGGATTACCCTCGACCATGCCAGCCGCCGGAGGAAAAGGACTTCCGCTCGCTATTCGTTTGTACAAATCCCGCACCCTGGGGCTGACGCTCGGTCTGGTGTGTGTGGTCTTTGGCATGTACCCGCTGCACCCGTCGCCCTGGGTGTGGGCGTGGATGCTGATCAACGCGTTTGTCTGGCCCCATCTGGCGTTCCAACTTTCCTTGCGAACCGCCAACACGCTGCGCACTGAGCGCGGCAACCTGTTGTTCGATTCGTTCTGCGGCGGTTTCTGGGTCGGTGCCATGCACTTCAATCCACTGCCCAGCGTCACCACATTGTCGATGATGACCATGAACAACGTGGCCCTCGGCGGCCCCCGCCTGATGCTGGCGGGGTGGTTGGCGCAGGCGCTGGGCATCGGCGCCTCGCTGCTGATCTTCGCGCCGGCCTTTGTCGCCACCACCACCCTGGTCCAACTCTACGCATGCCTGCCGATCCTGATGCTGTATCCCCTGGCGCTTGGCTGGATCTGCTACCGCCAGGCCCTGAACCTGGCCCGGCACAAACGTGAATTACTCGCCCTGAGCCGCACCGACAGCCTGACCGGCCTGCTCAACCATGGCGCCTGGAAAGATCAGCTGGAGATTGAATTCCAACGCTGCCGCCGCGAGCAGCAGGGCGCTGCGATTGCGCTGATCGACATCGACCATTTCAAGACCATCAACGACACCTACGGCCACGTTACGGGCGATATCGTCCTGCGCCAACTCGGTAAAATACTGCGCCAGAACCTGCGCGCCACCGACCTGGCCGGACGCTACGGCGGCGACGAGTTCTGTGTGATCCTGCCGGGCATGCCGCTCAACCGGGCCACGGAAGTCATGGACGCACTGCGTGACCGCTTCAATGCCCTGGCATACGCCCAGGACCCGACCTTACGCGCCAGCTTGAGCATCGGCCTGGCGCCGTATCGACCCGAACATGCCGATTCCACCGGTTGGCTCAACGATGCCGACCTGGCGCTGTATGAAGCCAAGAGCAGCGGGCGCAACCGTGTCAGCGCGGTGCACGGGAGTTGGTTGCGGTCCGTTTAGTGGGGTAGGGTGTGGCGGCCCCCCCAACAAAAAACAAGGACCGGTTTATGCTCTTCACCTTCCCCCGTACGCTCCTGGCCGCCACGCTGGCCTTGTCCTTCGCACTCCCGGCCTACAGCGCCGAACTCCACCCGCAGATCCAGGCGGATGCCCAGCAGTACAAGGCCGAGGCCCTGAAACTGCTGGAGCGCCTGGTGAATATCGACTCCGGTTCCGGCTACGGGCCGGGCCTGACCCAGGTCAGCGACATCGCCGTGGATGAGTTGAAACAGTTGGGCTTCAGCATCGAACGCGTGCCGGACGCCGCCGCCAACAGCAACCATGTGATTGCCACCCTCAAGGGCACCGGCAAGGCCAAGATCCTGCTGATGGCGCACATGGACACCGTGTTCAAGGAAGGCTCGGCTGCAGAGCGCCCGTTTCACATCAAGGACGGCCGCGCCTATGGCCCCGGCGTGATGGATGACAAGGGCGGCATCGTCGCAGGCATCTACGCACTCAAAGTCTTGAAAAACCAAGGCTTCAAGGACTACGCGCAAATCACCTTCCTGCTCGACGCCAGCGAAGAAACCGGCTCCGACATCGCCTCCGAGCTGATCCGCACCACCGCCAAGGCCCACGACGTCACCCTCAACCTCGAACCCGGCCGCCCCGCCGACGGCCTGGTGGTATGGCGCAAAGGCAGCGCCACCGCCGTGGTCGAAGTCAAAGGCAAAGCCGCCCACGCCGGCGTCGCCCCGGAACTGGGCCGCAACGCCGCCATGGAAGCCGCGCACCAGATCCTGCAACTGGGCAAACTGGGTGATGAAGAGAAGAAAACCACCATCAACTTCACGGTGATCAAGGCCGGCGACCGCACCAACGTGATTCCAGACCAAGCCACCGCCAAGGCGGATGTCCGCGCAGCCTTGCCGGAAGAGTTTGATCGGATCGAGAAAGATCTGGTGCGGGTTTCAGCTAACAAACTGATCCCGGAAACCGACGTGACCACCACCCTCAAACGCGGCCTGCCGCCAATGCCGCAGACGGCGGAGTCGGACAAATTGGTAGCGATTGCCCAAGGGATCTATGGGGAATTGGGCAAGAAGCTGACCATCGAAGGCAGCGGCGGCGCGGCGGATGCGAGTTTATCGGCCGGAGTGGGGACACCGACGCTGGATGGTTTCGGGATTGTGGGTGGGAATATTCACACGGCCGAGGAATATGCGGAGGTGGAGAGTGTGGTGCCTCGGGTTTACCTGTTGAGTCGGATGATTATGGAGTTGGCGAAGCGGTGAATTGACGGTACGCAGTGTGGTCTTTGTGGTGAGCCTGCTCACCACAGAGATTGGCGCTATTAGTCTTGATGACGGGAATCAAGAGGCAGCCCCGTCAACCAGGGCCTTAACGAAAAAAACCATCTGCAATCCTTCGCACTGTGTGATCAGGCGAAGGACTTTGCAGAGGTTTTCAGGGAGAAGCTGTAGAGCTTATCCGGCGTTCACGTGGGAAGCTTCGACAGCTTTTGTCTTCTCGCGCCCCAGTACCAGACTGCACAGAGCCGGCAAGAACAACAGCGTCAACAGCGTGCCCACCAGCACTCCACCGATCAGCACATAGGCCAGGGACGACCAGAACACCGACAACGTCAGCGGAATAAACGCCAGCGCCGCTGCCAACGCGGTCAAGATCACCGGCCTGGCCCGCCGCACCGTGGCTTCGACGATGGCCTCGCGTATCGCCATGCCCTGTTCCTGGTTCTGGCGAATCTGGTCGGTGAAGATCAGTGTGTTGCGCATCAGAATGCCGCCGATGCCGATCAGCCCCAGTATCGCGTTGAACCCAAACGGCTGGTTGAACAGCAACAGCGTCGGCACCGCGCCGATCAAGCCCAAGGGCGCGGTGGCGAAAACCATGAACATCACGCCGAAGGAGCGCACCTGGAACATGATCACGCTGAGGGTCAGCAGGATCATGATCGGGAACAGCGCGGCCAGGGCGACGTTGGCCTTGGCGCTTTCTTCCACCGGGCCGCCGATGTCGAGCGTGTAGCCCGCCGGCAGTTTGGCGATCAGCGGTTGCAGGTCTTTGTACACGGCCATTTCCACGTCGGGCGGTTGCACGCCGTCGATGATGTCGGCGCGCACTTCCACGGTGGTCGCGCGGTTGCGGCGCTTGAGGATCGGCTCTTCCATCACCGCCTGGAAATGCCCGACCTGGGCCAGGGGCACTGAGGTGCCAGCGCTGTTGGTCAGGGTCATGTTGTTGAGGTTGCCGAGGTTCTCGCGTTGGTTGCCCTGGGCGCGGGCCACGACGGACACGGTGCGATTACCTTCACGCACCTCGGTGATCGGATTGCCGCTGAGCAGGGCGTTGAGCTGGGACTTGACTTCATTGGGGGTGAAACCCAGCAGGCGCAGGCGGTCTTGATCGAGCACCAGGCGATAACCGCTGGTGCGCTCGCCCCAATCAAGGAAGGCATCTTTGGTCAGTGGGTTGGCGGCGACGACGTTGCGTACGTCTTCGGACAGCCCGCGCAGCACGTCCAGATTCGGGCCGGACACGCGAAATACCACCGGGAAGGGCACCGGCGGACCGAACAGCAATTGCGTGACGCGCACCCGCGCCGCCGGGAATTCGCCGGCCGCGATACGTTCGCGCATGCGCAGTTTGAGGGCATCGCGGGCGTGGGAGTCCGGGGTCTGCACGATTAATTTGGCGAAAGCCGGGTCGGGCAGCTCAGGGTTCAACGACAGGAAAAACCGTGGCGCGCCGCCGCCCACGTAGGTGTCGACCATGCTTGTCTGCGGTTCTTGCAGCAGCGCCTTCTCCAGTTGCGCCGCCACCGCCTCAGTGCTTTTGAAGGCGCTGCCGGGCGGCATGTACACCTCCAGAATCAGTTCGGACCGGTCGGAGTCGGGGAAGAACTGTTTCTTCACGACGCCCATGCCCAGCCCGCACAGCACAAACGCCGCCACCACCAGCCCGGTCACCAGCCAGCGCCTGCGCACGCAGAGTTCCACCAGGGCGCGCAGTTTCTGGTAGTAGCGCCCGGCGTAGATAGCGTCGTGGCCACCGGGCACCGGTTTGATGTTCGGCAGCAGCTTGACCCCCAGGTACGGGGTGAACACCACCGCCACCAGCCACGATGAAATCAGCGCGAAGCCGACAATCCAGAAGATATTGCCGGCGTACTCCCCGGCGCCCGAGCGCGCAAACCCCACCGGCAGGAAGCCGATGATGGTCACCAAGGTGCCGGTCAGCATTGGCGCGGCGGTCGAGCTCCAGGCGTAAGTGGCGGCGTGAATGCGGTCAAAGCCTTCTTCGAGTTTGACCACCATCATCTCGATGGCGATGATCGCGTCGTCCACCAGGAGGCCGAGGGAAATGATCAGCGCGCCAAGGGTGACGCGGTCGAACTCTCGCCCCGTCACCAGCATGATCACGAACACCACGGACAGCGTCAGCGGCACCGCAGCTGCCACCACCAGGCCGACGCGAAAGCCAAGGGCCAACAGGCTGATGATCATCACCACCGCCAGGGCAACGAAGAATTTCAGCATGAATTCATTCACCGCCAGGCTGATGTTTTTCGCCTGGTCGGAGACCTTGGCGAAGTTCACCCCCAATGGCAGGTCTGCGTGGATCCGCGCTTCCTCGGCCTTGAGACGCTTGTCCAGCTCCAGGCCGTTCCAGTGTTTTTCCATGATCACGCCGAGCATCAGCGCCGGATCGCCCTGATGGCGGATGCGGTAGCTCGGCGGGTCTTCATAACCGCGGCTGACGGTCGCCACATCGGCAATGCGCAGCAACCGGCCGTTGACTTCCAGCGGCACGTTTTCAATCAGCGCCAGGCTGTCGAAAGCCCCGTCGATACGGATATAGGCGCGGGCCCCTGCGGTTTCCACAAAGCCCGACGGCGCCACGGCGTTTTGCGCGGCGAGGGCAGCGAAGATCTGGTCGGGCTTGATGCCCAGAGTCGCCAGACGCTCGTAGGAAAACTCGACAAAAATGCGTTGGGCCTGTTCGCCCAGAATGTTGACCTTCTTCACCCCCGGCAGATTAAGAAAGCCCTGGCGCAGTTCCTCAGCCATCTGCACTTGCTGGCGATGGGGCAGGTGCTCGGCCTCCAGGGCGTACAGCGCAAAGTACACATCGGAATATTCATCGTTGAAGAACGGCCCGATCACCCCGTTGGGCAGCCTCGACGCTTCATCGCTGAGCTTTTTGCGGGTCTGGTAGAACAGGTCCTGGATCTCGCCGGGACGGGTGGATTCGAGGAACGTCATGCGCATCGACACAAAACCCGGCTGGGCGATGGTCTCGACGCGGTCGTAGTAGTCCAGCTCCTGCAGGCGTTTTTCCAGGCGGTCGGCGACTTGTTCCTGCATTTCCTGGGCCGTGGCGCCGGGCCAGGCGGCGGTGATGGTCATCACCTTGACGGTGAAGGACGGGTCTTCGGCGCGCCCCAGTTTGCCGAACGAGAAAATCCCGGCGGCCAGGATCGCGATGATCAGGAACAACGTGACGGCGCGGTGCTTGACCGCCAGTTCAGAGAGATTGATGCCGCGCATGTTCATTGGTCCTGTTTGCGGTTGAGGGCCAATGCCTGGGCGGGCAGCAGGCGTACCGCATCGCCGCTGTGCAGCAGGTGCGCGCCGAGGGCGACGATGACGGAGCCGGGGCTCACGCCGCTGTTGAGCAGGGCATCTTCCTGGCCGAGACTGGCGACGTTGACGGGCGAGAAAGTGACAGTGTTATCCGCGCCGATCACCCATACCCCGGTGCCTTGCCCTGCATCGTGCAACGCGCCGATGGGGACGCGGGTCTGTTGCGCCTGGCCATTACCTTGCAGGCGCACCGTAATGGTCGAACCGAGGGCGAAGCGGTCGACGGTGCCGTGCAACACATAACGCGCGCGGTAGGTGCGGGTGGTGGGGTCGGCGCTGGCGGAGAGTTCGCGCAAGGTGGCCGCTACGGCTTGATCAGGCGCGCCGAACGGGAAGGCCAGGGCTTTTTGCGAGGCCTGTTCGCGCTGGTTTTCCGGCAGGTTGACGATGGCTTCGCGGGCACCGTCACGGGCCAGGCGCGCAACGATCTGGCCTTCGGCGACTACTTGGCCGGGGTCGACCCGTACGTCGGTGATGATGCCGTCGCCGTCGGCCTTGAGCACCGAGTAAGTGCGGCGGTTTTCGATCTGGCTGGCGTCGGATTGCGCCGAAGCCAACTCGGCTTCGGCGACGCGCAGGTTGGTCGCCGACTGGTCGAAGATCTGCCGCGACACGGCGCCGGTACTCGCCAGGCGCTGATAGCGGTTGGCGTCATCGCGGCGCTGGCGCAGTTGCGCCTGGGCGGCATTGACGCGGTTTCTGGCCGAGCGCAGGGCCAGCTCGAAGTCGCCGATATCCAGGACCAACAGGGTGTCGCCACGGGAGACATGCTGGCCGGGATCGACCTTGCGCTCGATCACCTTGCCACCTACGCGAAAGCCCAGGTCGCTTTCCGTACGAGCCGCGACCACACCGGTGTAGGCGCTTTGTTGGGTGCCGGCGGCTTCGACCTTGGCGGCGAGTACCGGTCGTGGTTGGGGCGCCTGGGCGGCGGGGTCGGCCTGGCTGTTGCAGCCGCTGAGGATCATCAGCAAGGCCACGGGCGAGAGAAGGCGCAGCGGGAGAAGGTTCATGTCGGGCTCCAGGGGATGACCATCGGGCAAAAAATTATGGACATAATTTTTTACGCATATTATGGTCGAAATATAAATTAATCCAGCCCCCGGATAATCCCCATGTCGAATGCCCCGGTTCCGTCGCGAAGCCTGCTCTTGCTACTGGTTGCCCTTACGGCACTCGGCGAAGTCTCGACCCAGCTGATCATCCCCGGCCTCGGCGCCATCGAGCAGGCGCTGGTCGCACCGCCGGGCTCGGCATTGATGGCGCTGTCTGCCTTCGTTGCGGCGTTTGGCCTGGGGCAATTGGTGTTTGGGCCCTTGTCGGACCGCATTGGTCGGCGTCCGGTGTTGATCGGCGGGTTGCTGCTGTATGTGCTGGCGACCTTGTCGATGCTGCTGGTCAGCGACATGCATCAATTTATCGCCGCCCGCGTGCTGCAAGGGCTTGGCGCCTGCGCAGCGCTGGTGTTGGCGCGCACGGTGGTGCGCGATGTATGGAAAGCCGAAGCGGGGCCGGCCCTGGCGCTGACCATGATCGGCATGCTCTACGCCATTGTTGTTGCGCCGATGGTTGGCGGTCTGCTGATCAAATTGTTGGGCTGGCATGCGCCGATCTTGCTGGCACTGGTGATCGGCAGTGTGGTGTTGTTGCTGGCGCTGCGGTTCTTTCGTGAAAGCAACGCATACCTGGACCCGAAGGCCGGCCATTGGCGCACGCTGGGCGGCCAGTATCTGGATTTGCTCAAGGGCCGCCCATACCGTGCATTCGCCGTGGCGTTGGCATGCACCTATGGCGCGATGTTCGCGGTGATTGCCGGTTCATCGGCGGTGTTTATCAACTTGCTGGGCTTCAGCAGCCTGGAGTACGGCATCAATTTTGGCGTGATCGTGTCGATGCTGATCGTCGGTTCCACCTATACCCGGCGCAATATCCTGCGCCTGGGGCCGCAGCGGATTGTGTCGATGGGGGTGACGCTGGTAGCGCTCGGTGGGGTGTCGGCAGCGGTGATTTATGGCCTGTTTGGCTTGTCGGTGTTGGGCCTGGATATTCCGATTGCCCTGGCCACGCTCGGCGGCGGCCTGGTGTTGCCCGGCTCGGTCACGGGCGGGGTGATGCCCAACGCGCACCGCGCCGGGTTAGCGGCTGGGTTGATGGGCTTTGCGCAAATGTTCGGCGCCACGTGCAGTGGCGTGCTGCTGAGTCAACTGCGCGATGGCAGCGCTACACCGATGATCATGATCCAGGCGGGGTTTGCGGTGATGGCGTTTGTGGCGTTTCACGTATTGCGTGAGCGGCGTGTGGCGCCGGTTCTTGTGGGAGATGCCTAGTTTTGGCGAGGCTGAACGACCGCTATTGGGGCACGCGTATCTACACAACTTCCAGTGGATGCTGAATCTATGGCAAACACGCTTCTGTGGTGAGCGGGCTTCTGTGGTGAGCGGGCTTGCCCCGCGCTGGGTGGCGAAGCCGCCCCAATAAAAACACCGCGCAGTATCAGACAGAACCCGGTCGCATGGTTTGTACCGGGGCAAGCCCGCTCACCACAGAGTTATGTGTCAACTTTTAAGAGTTGTGTAGATACCTATAGCTATCGGGGGCAAGCCCCCTCCCACATAGGCGAAACGGAACTCCCTGAAATCCGCACCAGTTGTCACACTTTGTCCAAGTTATTCGGGGCTGGATGATTACGATTCTCTTTTGAGTCCAATCCTAAGGTCCACGCCCATGCTTGCTGCTTTTCGCTTTACGCCCCTGGCCATGCTGGTTGCCGGCAGTTTCAGCGCCCATGCCGACGAACCCGTTGCCCTGGAACTCAACGATGTGGTGGTGACGGCTGCCGGTTATGCCCAAAGCGTGGAAGACGCGCCGGCCTCGGTTACGGTGATCGACGGCGAGGCACTGCGCCGTAAGTCCTACCGCGACCTGGGCGATGCGGTGCGGGATGTGGAAGGCGTGACGGTCAACGGCGGGGCGAATGAAACCGACATCTCCATCCGTGGCATGCCCGCCGATTACACCCTGATCATGGTCGACGGCAAACGCCAGAGCGCGAGGGAGTCGCGGGTCAACGGCAACAGTGGCTACGAGCAGAGCTTCGTGCCGCCTGCCGCCGCCATCGAGCGGATCGAAGTGGTGCGCGGGCCGATGTCGTCGCTGTACGGCTCGGATGCGATCGGCGGGGTGATCAACGTGATCACGCGCAAGGTCTCGCCGAGCTGGGCCGGCTCCATCGGCTACGACTACTCGGCCCGCCAGCACAGCGACCAGGGCAATGCGCGCCAGACCCAGTTCTACCTCAGCGGTCCGCTCAAGGAGGATTTCCTCGGCTTGCAGGTGTGGGGCCGTTACCTCGACCGCCAGGCCGACGATGACATCGAACAGACCAACGGCTTCAGCCAGGCCGACCACCGCGACCTCACCGCGCGCCTGGCCTTCACCCCGACCATTGATCACGACATCCTGCTGGAAGCTGGCGCCACGCGCCTGAAGAATGGCGACGGGATGAGCGCCAACTGGGCCACCCGTGAGCAGGAAAACAACCGCGATCATTGGTCCCTGTCTCACCAGGGCCGCTGGGGCTGGGCGACCTCGGACATTGCGCTGTCCCAGGAAACCTCGACCCGCGAAGGCAAGGCCACCCCGGCTCAAACCGATATCTACGGGCGTAAACCCGAGATCAAGAACACCGTGTTCGACGCCAAGCTGGTGGTGCCCACCGCCCATAATGTCAGCACCGTCGGCGTGCAATGGAATGAAAGCGAGCTGACGGACTGGAACCAGGGCCTGGGTGACCGCGTCGACTATAAATTCTCGGTGGTGCAAAAAGCCCTGTTCGCCGAAAACGAATGGTCAGTCACCGACCGCTTTGCCTTGACCACCGGCCTGCGCCTGGATGAACACGAAGAGTACGGCGCGCATCTAAGCCCGCGGGTCTACGGCGTGTGGCGCGCCACCGACCAGTGGACGCTCAAGGGCGGTATCGCCCGTGGCTTCAAGGCGCCGGAACTGCGCGCCGTGGTCGAGGACTACGCTTACCTGCGCCGCAACCGCTTCGTGATGTTCGGCAACCCCGATCTCAAGCCCGAAACCAGCACCAATTACGAAGTCTCCGCACTGTGGAGCAACCGCGATGACCTGTCGGGCGGCGTGACGCTGTTCTACAACGATTTCCAGGACAAGCTCTCCACCGTCACCACCGATCGGCGCTGGAACGGTTACACCGTCATGGAACGGGTCAACATCGACAAAGCCATCATCCAGGGCGTGGAACTCAACGGCCAATGGGATATCAGTCCGAGCGTGCTGCTCAAGGCCAACTACACCTACACCGATTCCGAGCAGAAAAGCGGTGCTAACAAAGGTGCGCCGCTGGCCCTCACACCGGAGCAAAAAGCCAATCTGCGCACCGAGTGGAGCATCAACGACCGCACCCAGGCGTGGGCGTCGCTGAGTTACTACGGCGAAGAAACCGGCAACACCATTACCGACGAACCGGCGCCGGGCTACACCACGGCTGACCTTGGCGGCTCCTACGATGTAAACGATGCGTTGACCCTGAACGCCTCCCTCAACAACCTCACCGACAAGCGGCTGGACGATGAAACCTACGGCACGGTGAACTACGGCCGCACCTTGTGGATGGGCGCCACGTACAACTTCTAAAGCGCTGCGGGCAATCGCACCACCGCGCACAGGCCTGCCGGTGGGCGATTCTGCAACACCAGTTCGCCGCCATGGGCCTGGATGCACGACCGAGCAATCGCCAGGCCCAACCCCACACCGCCGTCGCTGACGCCGCGTTGCACAAAGGGTTCGAAGACTTTATCCAGCCAGTCCTCGGGCAGGCCTTGGCCGTGGTCGAGAATCTCGATGCGCAGCCAGCCGTTGTCTTCCCGGATCAGGCTCAGGTGGGCATCGCCGGCATGGTGCAGGGCGTTGTCGATCAGGTTGGTCAAGGCGCGTTTGAGCGCCAGGGCGCGGCACGTCAGCATAAGGGGCGGCGCACCGGCCCAACTGACGGGTTGCCGCAGGCGCTGATAACGCTTGGCCAGGTCATCCAGCAGGCTGCTCAACGATAGCGTTGCGGTCGCTTCCTGCACTGCATCATCGCGCACGAAACTCAGGGTTTCTCGCACCATTGCACTCAGCTCCGCAAGGCTTTCGAGCATGTCGTCCCGGACGTCGCCGGGCTCCAGCAATTCCACTTGCAGGCGCAGTTCGGTGATCGGCGTATTCAGGTCGTGGCTGACCGCCGCAAGCATCCGCGTGCGGCCTTCGACATGCCGGGCAAGATTGGCCTGCATGGTGTTGAAAGCGGCCGTAAGGTCGCGGGCTTCCTGCGGGCCGCGTTCCGGCAGAGGCGCGATCCATTCACCCCGGCTGACGCGCTCCGTGGCCTGGGCCAACGTCTTGATCGGGCGCACCACGCGGGCGATGAAAAACATCACGATCAGCAGCACCGGCAGCGTCGTCACCGGCAGGCTGTAGGCCAGCACGCGGCCCCATTCATAGGCGCCGGCGGGGTACTGCACTGCATTGAGGTAGTTGCCATTGGGCAGCGGCACGCTGGTGCGCAGGCGCAACGGTGCCCAACCGGCGGGGCTGAATACGTGGGTGCGGGCGTCGGCGCCGCTGATGCGTTCCAACTGCATGCCGATGGTGGCCGTGTCGTCCAGTTGCAAGTGGCGGCGCAGTTCGTTGGCCAGCCGCTGTTCTTCCGGGCGCAGCTCAAATAGCGCCACTTCCGGCGTGGGGGCGATCCAGAAGCGCGTGTTGTCATGGCTCATTCCGGCCAGCAGGTGTTCGGTTTCCGTTGAGGTCAGGTCGATTGCCGTGTGGTGCGCAATTCCCAGGCGCTCCAGGCTGAAACTGCGTGACAGCGGGTGGATCAGGCTGCCGGTGCGCTGCAGAAACAACATCGCGATAGCGTTGGAGGCGAGCAATGCCAGCAATAACAACAGGCTCAATTGCCGCGCCAGGGTGCGCGGCCACAGCCGGTTCAGGGCGTACATTCATTGACCTCGGCCGCCAACAGATAGCCGCCGCCCCAGATCGTGCGCAGCAGGTCCGGCGCGGCATCGCCCTGGGCCAGCTTGCGGCGCAGGCGGCTGACCTGGCGGTCGATGGCGCGGTCGCTCACGTCGCTGTCGGCAGCGGCGGTGAGGTCGATCAAGCGTTCGCGGGGCAGCAAGGTGTTGGGGTGGGTCAGGAACACCTGCAACAGGCGGCTTTCCGCTGTACTGAGCTGGATCGCCGGGCAGGCCTCGCGCTGCAAGGTGGCGTTGGCCACGCTGAACTGCCAGCCGGCAAACCGATAGGCGCGGGCGCCACTGCTGGGCAAGGCGGGCCCGGTGTTGCGGCCTTGGCGGCGCAGCACACTGTTGATGCGTGCCACCAGTTCGCGGGGTTCGAAGGGCTTGGTCACGTAGTCGTCGGCGCCCAGGTCCAGGCCTCGGATGCGGTCGGCGGCGGTGTCACGGGCGGTCAACAGAATCACGGGGGTATTGCTGCGCCGATGCAGTTGGTTGCACAGCTCGAAACCATCACCGTCGGGCAGCAGCACGTCGAGCACCACCACGTCGAACGCCTGGGTCTTGAGCAATTGCCACATGCCGGCCGCGTCCTCGGCGGTGCGCACGTCGAAGGTGTGTCGACGCAGATAAGTGGCCAAGGGTTCGCGGATTTTGCGGTGGTCATCCACCACCAGCACGCGCGGTGCGACAGGCGCAGGGGCAAACGGCATTGCAGCCCTCGGAAGGTTGAGCGGGAGAGGGTGGATATTACTACGAGTCATTATCATTAACGCTGTTTTTATGGCGAGTTGCGGGTATGCCGTTCTATCAGTAGGACGCTCTAGGGTGTTTTAGCCGCCTAGCGCTCAATTGCTATCGGTTTTAAGGTGTATGCACTTTGGAGGATCACCATGAAAAAACTCATCGGCATCTACACCAGCCCTCGCGCCCATTGGGTCGGCGACGGTTTCCCGGTGCGCACACTGTTTTCCTACGACAACCTGGGCAAACACATCAGCCCATTCCTGCTGCTGGACCACGCCGGCCCGGCCGAATTTACCCCTACCGAACAACGTCGCGGCGTCGGCCAGCACCCTCATCGAGGGTTTGAAACCGTGACCATCGTCTACGACGGCGAAGTCGAGCACCGCGACTCCACCGGCGCGGGCGGCACCATCGGCCCAGGCGATGTGCAATGGATGACCGCCGCAAAAGGCATTCTCCACGAGGAGTTCCACTCCGAAGCGTTTGCCCGCAAAGGCGGCGCGCTGGAGATGGTGCAACTGTGGGTCAACTTGCCCGCCAAGGACAAAATGGCCGACGCCGGTTACCAGACCATCGTCGACGGCGACATCCCCGTGCTGCCGCTGGCCAATGACGCCGGGCACCTGCGCCTGATCGCCGGTGCATTCGCGGGCACTCAAGGCCCCGCACGGACCTTCACACCGATCGACGTATGGGACCTGCGCCTCAACGCCGGCCAACCAGTGACCCTGGACCTGCACGCCGGGCGCAACACCGCTCTGGTAATCCTGCGCGGCACCGTGCTGGTCAATGGCGAGGAAGTTGCGCGCCAAGGCCAATTGGCACTGTTCGAGCGCGATGGCACGCAACTGGTCCTGGAGGCCAATGACAACGCCATGGTGCTGCTGCTCAGCGGCGAGCCGATTGACGAGCCTATCGTCGGCCATGGTCCTTTTGTGATGAATACAGAGCAGGAAATTCACCAGGCGTTTGTGGATTTTCAGTCGGGTAAATTTGGGCGGATGCACGCCTGACTGGCTTTCTCCCAAATTTCGCATTGTTTTTGTAGTGAGCGGGCTTGCCACGCGCCGGGCTGCGCAGCAGCCCCACTACCTTCACCGCGTTTCTTCAGAAAAAACCACACAGCCGGTTTCGGGCCGCGTCGCGCCCCAGCGCAGGGCAAGCTGGCTCACTACAAAAGTCAGCGCTGATGTGCCCGCCAGCCCCATTTCATGCGGCCATTCGCACTGGAGTCGTGTCAATGCCCTTGCCGTTAGCAACTATTGATAGCTGTGTTAAATCTATCGACTGAAAAAGCTGAAAGCGAAAGGTTTGCTTGTTGACCAGTAGCCATATTGGCCAATGCATCACCAATTGCCGGTGCAAACTTAAAACCGTGTCCTGAGCAAGCAGATGCAAAATAAGTTGAGTTTATAGCTTGAGATTTTCCTATCAAGAAAGAATCATCAGGGCTCATCGTGTAGAAACAGTTCTTTACTTGCGTCGGAATAGGGTCAAGCGTAGGAAATAGGGAGTCGATGATTGGGGCGATTTCGTTTATATAGCACCGTTGCACGCGTGCATGTTTCCAGTCGGGAAACGATGGATTTTGCTGCCTGTTATGAAAGCCAATTTTTACACCAGGCTCGCTACTAACAATTGATGGGACACCATAGAGAAGCCCGCCATCTTCTCGCTCGTAAAGAAAAATGGGGAACTGCTCTTGAGAAAATAGAGCTTCGGAACCCGTTTTTGGTTTGAACCAATATATGGGGACTCGGCGCGGCTCCAAGAAGCTAGAGATCTCAGGCATAAGGTCGCTGGCCATCCAGGGCCCTGTAGTGATGATTACCGAGAGTGCAAAGTAAACACGTCCGCTCTTGGTCGTCACGCGCACGCCCGCGCCTTCATTTTCGAGTTTTACGACAGTGTCACCGAATTCGGTTTTGGCGCCATTGAGAACCGCCTCGTCCAACATTGCTAACCTCGCATCGGTGGCCGAAATTGCATAAGCGCCAGGCTCGTATACCGCCTGCATCTCCCCCGGCATGTTGAATGCCGGCATCCATTTTCGAGCCTCTGAATTGCTCCAGAACTCATGTTCAATTCTTCCTTCTTTCGCAGTTTGAATGCTTCCGTTCAGGATGCGACTGGATTGAGTTCCGACGAAAATGCCACCCGTATGAAACAAGAGATGTTTTTGAGTGACGTGCTCAAGTTCGTTCCACAATAAATCAGCATGGTTAAGTAGTTGAAGATATTTATTCCCCTCCCAGTAGGCGCGGCGAAATATTCTCGAGGCGCCATGGGATGAGCCATAGTCATGGGTGGGGCTGGAAGCGTCTATTCCTAATGATCTAGTGCATTTTGGTGCGACTCTCCATAGAGCAGCTGCCCCCATAACTCCAAGGCCGATAACGATAATATCATAATGATTTTTCATTTATGTATTCTCTATTTAGACGGTTGGTTGTTTATTGCGTCGTAAATGACCAGGACGATTAATGTGCCGATGAATATGAAGCTCAGTGCGAGTGACGTGTCTGAAATTTTTTGTTTTTGGGTATATGTTGAGATTGATATTAGTGTTATGGGTAGTATGAATTGTATCAATCCGGTTACGGATAATGGTATTTTTCCTGTCGAATATGACAGCATTAATAAAGGTGTGATGGAGACTGCGCCTGCTATAAGAATTAGCGTGTTCGATGGGCTGTCGAGTTCGTCGCTATACATAATTGGAATGTTGAGCGCGAGCTTGGCTATTGCTAGGCCTAGGGTTAGGAACAGCGTTTCTACAAACAGTCCGCTTACAGCATCTAAAGAGGAGTATTTTTTTATATAAATGTAAGCTCCCCATGTTCCAGAGATTATTAGGTATGTCAAGTGGTTCAAGTTTTTGGATGATATAATCAACGCGATGATAAAGCCGAGTGTTACCAGTAATATGGCGGCTTTTTTTGGGCTGATTTTTTCACGGTAAATTACTAATCCGATTGCAATACAAAAGAAGGGGGCTATTAAATAGCCAAGTCCGCTTTCTAGAAAATGTTCATTGATAGAAGCCCAGATAAAGGCTCCCCAGTTCGCTGCAATGAGCAACGAAGCAATACAGTGCAAGAAGACAGTTTTCGTTGTGACTTTTTTTATCTGACTTGCTTTACGGAAAATACATACGAACACAGCGAGAATGGCAGCTGATAGGACGATTCGATAAGCGACCAATGTGATGGGGGAAACATCAGTGAATGATCTCCAGTAAAGTGACGATAATCCTAGAAATAAATTTGCCAGGCCAGACAAAATTATTGGAAGGGCGTATGTCGAGATAGATTTCTGGAATGAGTTCATAATCGATCACATCGGACGATGTGAAAATTCGATAATTTCATATGACCAATAAATGTTTCCGTTTTGATCGGTGGAGTAGGCAGCTAAATCTCGATTGCTCCAGTTTTCAAATTCGAGCTTCAAATATTTGTCCAGCGCTTTCCATTGGGCGGTGTAATGAATGAGCGGGAACGTATGCCTCTCAACTAACTTATAGGTTAATGGAGGCTTTTTTTTGTATTTTTGATCGTACCTGTGCAGCACGTCACGTATTCCCATCAGCGAATTTAGCCCAACAATTGCTACGCCCGAAGGTGCAAGGTATCTCGGAAGGTCCTCAAGAAATCGACTAATAACCTCTTCGCCATAAAACATAGCGCGCATGGACAATTGGTCTGTCTGATTAGACGTGAGCAATCGTCGAATAAATGATTTAGACGGTGTTCTCCAGCCAGGAGGATTGAAAACTATCGTATGGAACTGTCTTTCAGCAATGCCATCGAATAGGTCACTTGTAAGAAAAGAAATAGTATCGTGTTTAAAGTTGATATGTTCGTTTGCCTTGGCCTGCGCGATTGACCTTTCGCAGACGTCAGTAGCGGTGATGTCGTTACCGCCAAGCTTACGTGCCAAGAAAGCATGGACGCCACTTCCTGTGCCGATATCCAAAAAACCACGATCCGAATCTTTTAAATATGCTGATTGCAGCAGGTAGCTTCCAAGTCTCACGCCGGCGAGGCTAACATTGAATACTCCAGAGGCATGAGTTAGGTTTACGCTGTGACCTAATCCAAAGTAAACTCTATAGGCCCCCTCGAGACAACTCTGGTAGTCCGTCTTCAAGTGAAGTTGTCCAGCTATGCCGTGATCAATTAAACCTCGCATATCTAAAGTCTCCTTCCCAATTCTTTTGAACGCGCGCAGGCCTGTCTAAGGCCCTCTACAATGACAGCTTTCATTTTTTGATTGTTAAATAGCTTTATCGCTTGTTCGGTTGTGCCATTTTGCGTCATGACTTTTTCACAAAGTTTTTCTGGCGCCTCTTGATAGACGTCAAGCAGTTCGGATGAACCGCGCAGGGTTTGGACTACCATGGCGCACGCGTTGCGTTCATCAAAGCCCGCCAATAGAGCATACTCAACAAGAGCTTGTGCAAAGTAGGCGACATAAGCCGGCCCCCCACCGACCAACGCTGTTGCATCATCAATGAGGGATTCTTCTTTTACGATGAGTAATCTGCCGAGCTTGGAGAACATCCCATTAACCAGACATCTATTTTTTTGAGTGGTTTGTGGGGTAAATGCTAATACGGACATGCCCTCGTTGATGGCGGATGGAAGATTTGGAATTGCTCGGCAAACTTGTAAGGTTTTTAAAAGATCTGCCAGTTCGGAAAGATTGACCCCCGCCATAACTGAAACCGTCATGTCGGTACGTAGCTTATGCTGCAAATTGCTTTCTGCGAGCGTCGCAAAGGCTTGGGGGGGAATGGCTAGGATCATAATTTTTGAGGTTGAATTGTTTGGCAGGTTATTTATTACCTGAATCCCTGCGTTTTTCATTTCATTGCCGTAAGTATGGTTCAGGTCGACAGCTGCGATGGATAGAGTTTGGGATGATCGCTTTAAGCCTAAAGCTATTGCATATCCCATATGGCCAGCCCCAATAATGACAACGTCTTTCGCGAACGCCATAAATAGCTCCTATTGAAATTATTTTTTAAGCCTCGTATCAATCTGCTGGTTTTTCAAATTTAAAGCGTCCTAAAAATGTGTAGTACATTTCTTATCATGTTTCGGGTTGTTAGGATGTTGAGGGTGGCGTTTGTGGCGCTCCTGGGATGTTTGGAGTGTACCAAGAGACCTCTTCAGAAATGTCTGAAGGAAGTTTTTCTGCATGGCACTCTTGAACTAAAGGACTTTGCGTGGGAGATAACTTGAATCTCTATGCCATGGTCCGAATATTTTTCCTGCCCTATACCCGCCACCCCCATTTCATGCGATCTTCCCGTCATTCGCCCTGGAGTCGCCTGGATGCCCTCATTTATCTCCGATCACCCGATGCTCTGCGCCCTGGCGCTGATCCTCATCGACATCGCCGTGTGGCGGCTTATCTCCGCCAACCTCGCCAATTGGAAACTCGCGGCGCGGTTGGTGATCTTCGCTGTCTTCAGTGCCGTGCTGTTCAACGACGGCATGAATCCAATGCTCGTCGCGCCCTATGCCGACAACACCGCGTTGCACATGGCTGCCACGGCGTTGCAGATTGGTTGGTGGTTGTTCGCTGCGCGTACGCTGACGGTGTTGCTCGGGGCGTTGATGATGCAGCGGGTCGGGCATACCGGGCGGTTGTTGCAGGATTTGATGGGCGCGGTGATTTTCCTGATTGCGATCATCGCGGCGCTGGCCTACGTGCTCGACTTGCCAGTCAAAGGCGTGCTTGCGACGTCCGGCGCGGTGGCGATCATTGTCGGCCTGGCGTTGCAAAGCACGTTGAGCGATGTGTTTTCCGGGATCGTGCTCAACACCACCAAGCCCTATCAACTGGATGACTGGATTTCCATCGACGGCACCGAAGGCCGGGTCACCGATATCGACTGGCGCGCCACGCGCCTGCAAACCTCCCAGGGCAGCATGGCGGTGATTCCCAACTCCTTGGCGGCGAAGGCCAAGATCATCAACTTCTCGCGCCCGGCGGACATGTTCGGCCTGGCAGTCAGCTTGCAGGTCAGCCCCCATGCGCGGCCGCAAACGGTGATCGAAGCGCTGGAGCGTGCCATGCAGGGGTGCCGGCCGTTGTTGGCCAAGCCCGCGCCGAGTGTGGCGTTCAAGACTTCCGCGAGCGGTGGCGTGGAGTATGAAATCAGCGGCTTCGTGCCGGCCATGCCCCTCAAGCGCGAAGTGCGCAACCAACTCTACGACCTGGCGTTCCGGCACCTGCAAGCGGCGGGTGTGAGCCTGCTGTCTGCTGGCGAAAGCGCGACCCCGGTGCCAACTTCCCGAGCACGGGCGTTGCTGGACAGCTCGTCGATTTTCTCGACCCTGCGCCAGGAGGAAAAAGACACCTTCAGCCAGAACATGACCCTGCACAGTTACCGCCCCGGCGAGATGATTTTGCCGGCGGGGGAGGTCAGCGATCATTTGTTTATCGTGGAGTCGGGTGTGGTGTCGGTGATGCTGATCAAAGGCGGTCATACCTTCGAGGCCGGGCGCATGGGCCCTGGAGAGGTCATCGGCGAAGCGGGGATTTTGACCGATCAGGCCGCGTTGGCGGACTTTACCGCCAAGACGTTCTGCACCCTGTACCGCATTGAAAAGGAATACCTGACGCCGTGCCTTGACGCACGACACGACATCGCCGACGCCATGAAAACCCTGCTGGACTTCCGCTTGCACGCGGCCCAGGCCCTGACCCAGGACGCGCCCGTGGTGCCGGTCAAGAAGGGCTTTTTACAGTGGCTGCGCAAGCGCGGTCTTTGACAGACCGCACAGGCACACAGAGATCCCCTGTGGGAGGGGGCTGTGATGTTTGAGGGAGAGCGGGGGTTACTGCAGGTTCACATAGAGGCCGCCATCGACGAGCAACGACGCGCCTGTGACATAACGCGCCATATCCGAAGCCAGGAACACAATCGGCCCAGCCACATCATCCGGCTCACCCAACCGCCCCAACGGCGTACGCGAGGTCATGTAGGCGAGTTTTTCCTCGTCGGCCAGATCGTCCTTGTTGATGTCGGTGGCGATGGTCCCCGGTAGTACCGAGTTGCAACGAATGCCATAGGGCCCCAGTGCAATGGCGCAGGACTGCATCAACGAATGCAGCCCGGCCTTGGTTGGCGTGTAGTGGGTTTGCATGCCGCCGCCCACCAGCGCGCTGATGGAGCTGACCGCGATGATCGCGCCGCCACGGCCCTGGTTTTTCATCTGGTTGGCCGCCGCCTGCACGGCGAAGTAGGCGCCGTTGAGGTTGGTGTTGACGGTTTTCAGGTAGACCTCGCGCGGCATGTCGAGGAACGAGTGGAACGGGCAGATCCCGGCGTTGTTGACGAACACGTCGACGCTGCCGAACGCCTTCACCGCGCCAGCCACCAGCTTGTCGCCGGTGTCCGGCTCGGCGGCATCGCCACCCACTTCGATGGCCGCACCGCCAAACGCCTTGATCTCTTCGATCAGCGAATGCGCCGCCTCGGTGCCTTGGCCGCTGCCACTGTGGCCGATCACCACGCGGGCGCCCTGGCGTGCACATTCACGGGCGGCGGCGCGGCCGATGCCACGGGAGGCGCCGGTGATGATCACGGTTTTGTCTGCAAGCAACATAAAAACACTCCTTCAAAAATAGGCGGCGTCAGCCGAGGTAATTACCGTAACCGACCATGGCGATGGCGCCGAGGATCACTGCGATACCGGCCACCAGCACGCCTTTGTTGGCGGCGCTGGTGCCGTGCCATTCGCGGAAATACAGGCCCCAGCAGTTGGACACGATGATGATGAATGACATGTGCAGCACCCACGAACTGGCGTCGTTCTGCAGGCGGCTTTCGCCCATGCCGTAGAAAAAGAATTGCAGAAACCACAGCGTGCCGGCGATGGCCACCAACAGGTAATTGCCCAGCAAAGGCGTGCTGCGATCGAAATAGTTATGGAAGCTGCGGTTGCGCCAGTTCAGCCACAGGCACCAGATGCCGTTGGTGGTCAGCCCGCCCCACATGATCACCATAAAGGTCACGTTGTTCTGGAACAGGCTGTTGGCGCCGTGCTCCACAGCCGCAGCGGCCAGCGGGCGGCCGGCAGAAATGCCGTAGCTGAAACACGCACTGAGCACCCCGGAAATCACCGCCACCAGCATGCCCTTGCCCAGGGAAAACTCGCTGACACTGGCGAACTTCACCGCCTCGGACACTTCCCGTTCCTTGATCAGCCCAGCCTTGCCGCACACCGCAATACCCACCAGCGACACCGCCACGCCCCACAACACCCAGTGCCCGCCCTGAGAGGCCAGCATCGAAGTCAGGGTGCCTTCGGTGGCATCGGTGAACAGGTCGCGGTACAGCGCCGGCATCAGCGCGCCGAGGGCCGAGGTCAGGCCCATGATCAGCGACATGCCCAGGGACAGCCCGAGGTAGCGCATGGTCAAGCCGAAGGTCAGCCCGCCGATGCCCCACAACACGCCGAACAGATAGGTCCACAGCAGGGTGCTGGTGTCGGCGTTGCGCAGGATGTCTACCCAGCCCGGCACCGTCAGTTGCGCCGCGATCAACGGCACGATCAGCCAGGACACCAGGCCGCCGGTGATCCAATAACTTTCCCAGGCCCAGCCGCGGACCTTCTTGTAGGGGATGTAGAAACTGCCGGAGGCGAAGCCGCCGATGAAGTGCAGAATCACACCAAGGAGAATGATTTCCACGTAGTCGAATCCTTTTTATTGTTGTTGTGCATCGGTGGGTTCAGGGCCGGGACAGGTGGAACATGGGCAGCAAATCGACGCTGGCCGGCGAGGCGTCCGCATGGCTGGGCATGATGTCCTGCATGTAGCTCCACCAGCGTTGCATCAGTGCGGTGCCGGGCAGTTCGTCCAGGCCGTGGGCGTCTTCATGGGTCAGCACGGCGAACAGCGCGTTGGCCGGTTCGTCGAGGTAAATCCGATAGTCCACCACACCCGCGTCCAACAACGCCTGGGCCAGTTCGGGCCAGATCTCGTCGTGACGCCGGCGATATTCGTCGGCCTGCCCGGGGTTGAGGTTCATGCGAAAGGCACGGGTCTGCATCACTGCGCTCCATGGGTCGGGGTGTAGATGCGCACTGCGTTGTGCAGGAAAAACTGCGCCTGCACGGCTTCGGGTTTGTGCGCCAAACAGCTTTTTACGAGCCCCAGCGTGGTGGCGAAATCCGCCAGGTGATCGCTGTTGGGCCAGTCGCTGCCGAAGAAACAGCGCTCGTCGCCAAACGCTTCCCACAACACCGCTAACCGGTCGTTGTAGAACGCGGTGTCGACGATCAGGCCGTGCGGGCCGACCTGGGGGATTTCCGCGAGTTTGGCGAATACATTCGGCCGCTCCGCCAGGCGCAGCAGGTCGGCGTGATAAGCGGCCTCTTCACCGGCCGGCACTTGGGCATTGGGCAAATGGTCGACAATGATGCGCAGCTCGGGCAGTGCATCGCTGAGCTTCAACAATCCCTTGATCAAACGCGGGTTCGGGTTGGCACTGTCCAGGCTGCGCCCGCTGGCGGCCAGTTGGCGCAGGCCGTTGATAAAACCGGGGCGCGTCTGATCCAGCAGCAGGTCGCGGTCCCACAGGTTGCCGTAGCGCAGGCCGAGGAACAGTGGCTCTTGCACCAGTGCAGCGAGGTCGGCGGCGAAGTCGGCGTGCAGCGGGTCCAGGTTGCCGACAAACCCGAGCATGCGCGGGTCGCTGCGCAGGGTTTCGAGGATCCAGCGGTTGTCGTCGCGCCATGGGCTGGCTTCCACCGCGATGGCGCCGACCACATTGTGCGAGCTGGCGACGGTCCAGTAATCGCGGGGTAAATGCGCGGCATACAAGCGGTTGCCCGGCTCGGGCCACGGGATGCCCTGGGGGCGACGCGGATCGAACAGGTGCAGATGACTATCGATGATAGGGCCGGTATAGAGCGTCTGGGGCATTGCGCAATCCTTGTGGGACTCTGTCAGGAACGGCCAGCACGCTACCGCGCACCGGCCCATTTCACCACCTCAGCTCTGCAGGTACACCACATGGGTATGGGTGTATTCGTAGAGGCCGTGCTTACCATCGGCACCGCCGATCCCGGACTTACGCACGCCAGCATGGAAACCCTGCATGGCCTCGAAGTTTTCGCGGTTGACGTAGGTTTCGCCAAAGTCGATCTCGCGCACCGCGTGCATGGCCTTGCCCAGGTCACGGGTGTAGATCGACGAGGTCAGGCCGTAGTCACAGTCATTGGCCAGGGCGATGGCTTCGTCGAGGTCGTCGACGATCTGGATCGGCAGCACCGGGCCGAAGATCTCTTCGCGCATGATCTCCATATCGGCGCTGCAGCCGGCCAAAACCGTCGGCTGGAAGTGAAAGCCCGCGCCAAGGTCAGCGATCTGCCCGCCGCTGACCAGCGTGGCGCCCTGGCTCAACGCGGTGCGCACCTTGCGATTGACGTTGTCCAGGCCCTGGCGGTTGATCAGCGGGCCCATTTCCGCATCGGCCATGGCCAGCGGATCACCGTAGCGCGTGGCCGACATGGCCGCGCTGATGCGCTCGATAAACTGATCCGCGACCTTGCGCTCCACATACACCCGCTCGGCGCAGTTGCACACTTGCCCGGTGTTGATAATGCGCGAGTCGCGGATGGCTTTGACGGCCAGGTCGAGGTCGGCATCCGCCAGCACAATGGCCGGCGCCTTGCCGCCCAGCTCCAGGTTGAGCTTGGTAATGTTCGGCGCGGCGGCGGCCATGATCCTGGAGCCGGTGGCAACGCTGCCGGTGAAGCTGATCATGTCCACGCCTTTGTGAGCGGTGAGTGCACCGCCGACCTGGCCATCACCGCAGACCACATTGAACACGCCGGCGGGCAGGTCGGTCTCGGCCACCAGTTTGGCGAATTCAAAGCAGTTGTTCGGGGTTTCTTCGCTGGGCTTGATCACGATGGTGTTGCCGGTGAGCAGCGCAGGGGCCATTTTGCGTGCGATCAAAAAGAACGGGAAATTCCACGGAAGGATGCCCGCCACTACGCCCAAGGGTTTGCGGAACAGGAAGATGTTTTCGTTGGGCCGGTCGCTGGTGATGATCTCGCCTTCGATGCGGCGCGCCCATTCGGCCATGTAGTCGAGGTAGTCGGCGGTGAAGTTCACTTCGACTTCGGCCAGCCCGCTGACCTTGCCCTGTTCCAGGGTGATGGTGCGGGCCAGGTGCGCGACGTTTTCCCGCAGCTTGGCGGCGATACGGCGCAGGTGCCCGGCGCGTTCGATGGCCGGTTTGCGCGCCCACTCTTTTTGCGCACCCCGTGCAGCGGCGAGGGCCTGGTCGACGTCAGCGCCGGTGGAGGCGGGCACCTTGGACAGCAAGGCGCCGGTGGCCGGGTTGAGCACATCGAGATGGGCTTCGCTGGAGACGAAGCGGCCATTGATGAAGTTCTGGTACACGGGAACGGATGACATGGGCAGCTCCTTAGTAAGTGCGCGACGGCGCTTTCGCGTCGGTAACCGGGCGATAGCGGGCGAGGGTGGCCAGGGCGCTCTGGCGCAGCAGGCTGATGTCGATGGCCACGGCGATAAAGCGGCAACCCCAGGCCTGGTAGCGGCGTGCGTCGTCTTCGTTGGGCGCCAGGATGCCGCAGACCTTGCCGGCGGCGAGGGTGGCGTCCACCGCGTGCCGAATGCGCTCCTGCACCTCGGGGTGGCCGGGGTTGCCGGCGTGGCCGAGGCCGATGGACAAGTCGGCGGGGCCGATAAATACCGCATCCACGCCTTCGACAGCGGCAATCGCCGCGACGTTTTCCGCGCCCAGGCGCGACTCCACCTGCACGATCAGGCACAGCTCTTCGTGGGCGGTTTGCAGGTAGTTCGCCACACCATCCCAGCGGGTGGCGCGGGTCAAACCGCCGCCGACGCCGCGGATGCCGTGGGGCGGGTAACGCATGGCGCGCACCAGGGCCTGGGCCTGTTCGGCGGTTTCGACCATAGGGATCATCAGCGTCTGGGCGCCGACGTCGAGCAGTTGCTTGATCAGGCTGGCGTCGCCATTCACCGCACGCACCACCGGCGCGGTGGCGTAGGGCGCCACTGTCTGCAATTGGTTGAGTACGCTGGGCACGGTGTTGGGCGCGTGTTCGCCGTCGATCAGCATCCAGTCGTAACCCAGGCCTGCGACGATCTCGGCGGCGTAGCCGGTGGCGAAACCGGCCCAGATGCCGTACTGGGTGGCGTCGTGCGCCAGGGCGGCCTTGAAGCCATTGCGGGGCATGTTCATGGCAGGTTCCTTAGCGGTTATACGGACGGTGCAGTTGGCAATCCGGGTTCAGGTCAACGCCGAAGCCGGGCTTGTCGAGCACCGACAGGCGCATGCGGCCATTGATTGGCACCGGTTCGCCGAGCAGTTGCGGGTGGAACATCGGCACCACTTCATCGGCCTTCGGCGCCATCATCAGGAATTCGGCGAACGGGCTGTTTTGCCGCGTGGCGACAAAGTGGTAGCTGTACACCGACGAGCCGTGGGGCACGACCATCGCGTTGTGGGCGTCGGCCAGGGCCGAAATTTTCACCAATTCAGTGAGGCCACCGCACCAGCCGACATCCGGCTGGATAATGTCGCAGCAGCCCATTTCCAGCAGCATGCGGAAACCCCAGCGGGTGGCTTCGTGTTCGCCAGTGGTCACCAGCATGCCCTTGGGCACGTTGTTGCGCAGGGCCGCGTAGCCCCAGTAATCGTCCGGGCTCAGGGCTTCTTCGATCCACTTGAGCCCGTGTTCATGGGCGCCGATCGCCAGTTTGGTGGCGTAGTTGAGGTCCAGGCTCATCCAGCAATCGAGCATCAGCCAGAAGTCCGGGCCGACCCGCTCGCGCATGTCGGCCAATTGTTTGAGGTTTTTGCGCAGGCCTTCTTCGCCTTCGCTGGGGCCGTGGTGCAGGGGCATCTTGCCGCCGATAAAGCCCATCTTCTGGGCCAGGTCCGGGCGGGCGCCGGTGGCGTAGAACTGCAATTCGTCACGCACCGCACCGCCGAGCAGTTGGTGCACCGGCTCCTGGCGGATCTTGCCGAGCAAGTCCCACAGCGCCAGGTCGACGCCGGAAATGGTGTTGATCACCAAGCCTTTGCGGCCGTAGTAGAGGGTGGACTGGTACATCTGGTCCCAGATCTTTTCGATATCGGTGACGCGGGCACCTTCAATAAAGCGCGCCAGGTGCTTTTCGACGATATACGCCGCCGGTTCGCCGCCGGTGGTCACAGCAAACCCGACGGTGCCGTCGCTGGCTTCGATCTCCACCACCAGCGTGCCGAGCACGTTGATGCCGAAACTGCGACGGCTCTGGCGGTACTCGGGGTATTTGCTCATGGGTGTGCAGATGTGATCGTCGATCCAGTGGCCGTCGGCCTGATCGTGGTAATCGGCGCCGCCGCCTCGCAATACAAAGGCGCGCACGTGTTTGATGGTGAGATGACCCATGGTAAGACTCCTGGCGTTAAACAGTGGCCGGCGTGTTCGATGCAGTGCGGCCGGGTGAATGGATGCCCAGTACCAGCAACGCAGCCAGTACCGTGGTAGCGGACAGCAGGTACAAACCGGCTGCCGGGGAATGGAAGGCGCCTTCGGCCCAGTGCTTGATGACCGGTGCGATAAAGCCGCCGAGGGCACCGAAGGAGTTGATCAGCGCAATGCCCGCTGCCGCAGCGCTGCCCGCCAGGTAGCTCGACGGAAAGGTCCAGAACACCGGCTGCACCGCGATAAAACCCGAGGCGGCAAAACACAGGGCGAGCATGCCCAGCAACGGGTTGGTGAAGGTCACCGAGCAAGCGATCCCGGCAGCGGCCATCAATAACGTCAGGCAGGCGGTGCGGCGGCGCTCGCCGGTGCGGTCGGAATAACCGGGAATCCACCACGCAGCAAACAGCGCGCAGATCCACGGAATCGCCGAGACCAGCCCGACCATCAAGCCGACCTTGGTGCCGAGCAGGTCGCCCACTTGGGTCGGCAGGTAAAACACCACGCCGTAGACGCTGGCCTGGATCAGCAAATACACCAGGCACAGGTACAGCACCGATGGCTGGCACAGCACGTTGAGCAGGCTGCGGCCGTGGGAGGTTTTGTGTTGGTCTTCTGCATCCAGCAAGGTCTGGATTTGCTCGCGCTCATCCGCGCTCAGCCACTTGGCATCGGCGGGACGGTTGTCCAGGTACCAGTAGGCCCAGATGCCCACGGCGGTGGCCATCAGGCCTTCCACCGCGAACAGCCACTGCCAGCCATGGATGCCAGCGAAGCCGTCCATCTCCAGCAGCAAACCGGACAGCGGGCTGCCGAAGATAAATGCCAGGGGCGCGCCAAAGTAGAAGAAACCCATGGCCTTGCCGCGCACGGCCTGGGGGAACCAGTAAGTGAGGTAGAGGATCACGCCGGGGAAGAAGCCGGCTTCGGCCACACCGAGCAAGAAACGCAGCAGGTAAAAACTGGTTTCGTTGTGGGCAAACACCATCGCCGCCGAAATCAGGCCCCAACTGACCATGATGCGGCACATCCACAGGCGGGCGCCGACACGGTGCAGGATCAGGTTGCTTGGCACTTCCAGCAGCGCGTAGCCGACAAAGAACACACCGGCGCCGAAGGCAAACGCGGCATCGCTCAAGCCGGTGTCGGCCTGGAAGGCTTGTTTGGCGAACCCGACATTGGCGCGGTCGAGAAACGCCATGATGTACATCAACAGCAGGAAGGGCAGCAGCCGCCAGGAAATCTTGGCGAGCAGGGGCGCGGGCAGGGTTTTCATGATGGAGTCCGTTGTTTTGTTCTTATGGGACGGACTGTACGGCGACCGAGCAATGCGCTACAAATCGAATCTAGCTTACAAGTGATACCCTCAGGGTATCGATAATGAGGAATTCATGAGTAGTCCCGTCATCTCCCGCAGCCTGTTCAATCGCCTGCGCTACAAGCATCTGCACATGCTGGTGGCGCTCAGTTCCAGCCAGAACCTGCACCGTGCCTCCCAGGCCCTGAACATGTCGCAACCGGCGGCCACACGTATGTTGCGCGAGATCGAGGACATGTTCGGTTGCGACCTGTTCGAACGCCTGCCACGGGGCATGCGGCCTACGGCGCTGGGCCAAGAGCTGATCCGCTTCGCCGAGTCGGCCCTCAGCGGCCTGGACCGTTGCGCCGAGGACTTGATGGCGCGCCAGCAGGGCGGCTACGGCTACTTGTCCATCGGCACCATCATGGGCGCCGCGCCGGACCTGGTGATGGACGCCATCGCGCAGATCAAAGCGCTCAACCCGCAACTGCGCATCCGCATCATGGGCGACACCAGCGACCAGGTGATCCAACTGCTCGAACAGGGCCGCATCGACCTGGCCATCACCCGGCGCAACGCCGCCACCGACAGCGAGCACTACAGTTTCGAGCCTCTGGGCAACGAGCGAATGCTGGTGGTCGTGCATGCCGGGCACCGGCTGGCGCAACGTAAACACCTGGACCTGGCGGAACTGGTGCGCGACTGGCCATGGATCCTGCAACCGCAAACCAGCCCGGCGCGCATCGGCTTCGACCAGGCGTTGCAGGACCTGGCACTGCCAAGCCCGGCGGACATTATCGAATGCAGCTCGGTGTACTCCATGCAGCAGTTGATCCAACTGACCGACGCAGTGATGGTGCTGTCGGAAAGCGCCCTGCGCGATTACCTGAAGATGGGCCTGGTGGTGGCGCTGCCGGTGGCCCTGGATGTGCGCCTGGCACCGTTCGGCATGTTGCTGCGCAAGGGCGAGGGGGTGAGCCGGGAATTGGGGCTGTTTATGGATTTGCTGCGGCAGAAAGCGGCGATGCTCTAAACGCAATGTTGAAAAGGGCATGGTGTCGCGGCAGGATATTAAATAGAATGAATCTCATTTGAGACTCACTCGCGCCGTGCAGGTTGCTTGCCATGAATGATGCTGTTGTCCCGACGCATGCCCCTGAACTGACGCTGTCAAGCTTGTACCGTGACCATCGCAGTTGGCTGGAAAGCTGGCTGCGCCGGCGCCTGGGCAATGCCTGGGATGCGGCGGACCTGAGCCAGGATACGTTCCTGCGCGTACTGGCCAGTGCCCAGCCGATTGCACAGATGCAGGAGCCGCGGGCGTATCTAGTGACGGTGGGTAAGCGCCTGTTGGTGAATTTTCATCAGCGTCGCAGCCTGGAACAGGCGTATATGAACGCCCTCGCCAGCTTGCCCGAAGCCTGTGTGCCGTCCGCTGAACAGCGCTGGCTGATGCTGGAAACCCTGCAAGCCCTGGATGAATTGCTCGATGGCTTGCCCGTGCTGGTGCGCCGCGCCTTTTTGTGGAGCCAACTGGAGGGCCTCGGGTACCGCGAGATTGCCGAACGGCTGGACGTGTCCGAGCGCACGGTCAAGCGTTACATGGCCCAGGCCTACGAACATTGCCTGCTGGTGGAACTGTGAGCCGCGACGTCGCCCGTGCTGCCGCCCAGTGGCTGGCGTTGCTGGAGTCCGGCGCGGCCACCGAGCGTGATCACGCCGCGCTGCAGCACTGGCGCGACAGCCATCCGCAACATGAACAGACCTGGCAGAAAGCCCAATCCCTGCGTCAACGCTTCAGCGGTTTGCCCCAGGCACTGGCGATGGCCAGCCTCGACCGCCCGCAACCGGGCCGGCGTGCGGTGCTCAAGCGCGCATTGGGCGTGGCGGCGCTGCTGCCGACGGCTTGGCTGATCAGCCGCCAGTTGCCCATCGACACTTGGCGGGCCGACCTGCATACCGCCACCGGCGAGCGAAAACGCCTGCCGTTGGCCGACGGTGCCAGCCTGCAGCTCAATACCGCCACGGCAGTAGACGTAGACCTGGCGCAGCGCCGCATCAGTCTGGTCGACGGTGAACTGGCGCTGACGGTGCCGGGCACGGCGGCGATGACCGTGCACACCCGCTACGGTGAACTGCGGCTCAGCCAGGCTGAACTTTGTGTTCGGCAACTGGCGTCCGGTTGTCTGGTGTCGGTGCTCAAGGGCATGGTGCAGGTGCGCGACCTGAACGGCCAGACGGCGACCTTGCAGGCAGGCCAGCAAGCGCCGCTCAAGGCCAGTGGACTTGGCGCCTGGGCGCCGTTTGACGTGTTGCAACTCGGTTGGCGCGATGGCGTACTGACTGCGCAGAACCAGGCGTTGGGGGATTTTCTGCGGGAATTGGAGCGCTATCGTCCGGGTGTGTTGCGCTGGGAGCCTCGGCTTGAAGCGTTGCGGGTGACCGGCAGTTTTCGCCTGGACGACACTGATCGCATCCTCAACCTGCTGGCCTCGACCCTGGGCTTTGAGGTGCAGGCGCGCACGCGGTATTGGGTCACACTCAGCTGAGAGCGAGCTTGCCCGCTCACCACAACAGCTTTTATATATCCATATCGAATAAATAAAGAGTTATATATTCCTTTTAATGTCTCTACCGATAGCGCACTTTGAGGGCCTGCGCATTCGTGCGGATTGACCCAACAACCAAAAGGAAAGCCGACATGACTATTAAAGCGATCAACGTGCGCAACCAGTTCAAGGGCGTGATCAAGGAAATCCTGCTGGGCGAAGTGGTGTCGGAGATCGACGTGCAAACCGCGTCCGGCATCGTGACGTCGGTGATCACCACCCGCTCGGTGCGCGACCTGGAATTGAAAGTGGGCAGCGAAGTGATTGCCTTTGTGAAGTCCACCGAAGTGTCTATCGCCAAGCTGTAGACCCTAGCCCCCGCCATTGCAGCGGGGGCCATTTTTTGCGCGTTTCAGCGGTTGCGCAAACTGCGCTCCAGACGCTGCAAGCCTTCCTCCAGCATCACCCGTGGGCAACCGAAGTTCAGGCGCACGAACTGCTGGCTGTCATCACCGAATTCGATCCCTGCGCTCAACCCGACCTTGGCCTGTTCGAGGAAAAATTGCTGTGGGTCATCCAGGCCCAGGGCGCTGCAATCGAGCCAGGCGAGGAAGGTGCCTTGGGGGGCATGCATCACCACGCCCGGCAAGCGCGTTTGCACAGCGTCGAGCAGGTAATCGCGGTTGGCTTGCAGGTACTGTTTCAACGCTTCCAGCCATTCGCCGCACTGGCTGTAGGCGGCGCGGGTGGCTTCCAGGCCCAGGGGGCTGACGCTGTCGACCATGCCGCAACGGGCGTGGTTGAAACGTTCGCGAATCTCGGCGTTCTGGATCACCGCAAAACAGGTCTTCAAGCCTGCCACGTTATAGGCCTTGCTCGCCGACATCAGGGTGATGGTGCGCTGGGCAATCTCGGGGCTGAGGCTGGCGGTGGGGATGTGGCGGCGGCCGTCGAAGCACAGCTCTGCGTGGATTTCGTCGCTGATGATCAGCGCGCCGTTGTCCAGGCAGGCCGTGGCCACGGCCAGCAGTTCTTCACGGGGGAAGACCTTGCCCATCGGGTTGTGCGGGTTGCTCAACAGCAGGGCGCCGGCGCCGGTCAAGGCTTCGCGCATGGCGGCCATTGGCGTGATGTATTCACCGTCGATCAACTCGAATGGGACTTCGATGCGCGGCAGGTTCCAGTGCCCCGGCGCCAGGCGAATCGGCCGGTAGTTGGGCGTTTGCAGCACCACCGGCTGGCCCGGTTGTACAAAGGCGTGCAGCGCCATGTTGAAGCCGGGCTCGACGCCGGGCAGGAACAGCAATTCCTCAGGTTGCACGCGCCAGGCGTACTTGGCCCACAGGTCGGCGACGATGGCTTCGCGCACATCCGGGCCGGCCACGCTGTAGCCGAGGATCTGCTGGTGCAGGCGCTCGTGCAGGGCTTGCAGAATGGCAGGCGGCGCGGCGATGTCCATGTCGGCGATCCACATTGGCAGCACATCGGCCGGGTAGCGGTTCCACTTGGTGCTGCCGGTGCCGAGGCGGGGGTGGATCGTGTCGAAATCAAAACTCATGGAGGGGCTCGTATCAGGAGGGGTGCGGGGGCAGGAATGGCGCTGATTCTAGCGCCATCCCGTAGCTGGGGTTGTAAAAAACCAGCTCTTTGACAGGGTGCCCACATTTTCGGCCCGTTCCATGACCGACAGGTTCTGTAATAAAAACGCCATCGCGCTGGGGATTAAATCTCCAGCGGGCTATTTTGGTGCATCTCAACAACTAGAGTAGCCATGGATGAAATACCAACCCTTCAGCCGTACCTTGATTGCCACTGCCCTGGTGTTGACGGTCAGTGGTGTACAGGCCGCTTCCCAGGCCCCGGTGGCCGGTGAAAATGGCATGGTGGTGACGGCCCAGCATTTGGCAACGCATGTCGGCGTGGATGTACTCAAGGCCGGCGGCAACGCAGTGGACGCGGCCGTGGCCGTGGGCTATGCGTTGGCGGTGGTGTATCCGGCGGCGGGTAACCTGGGCGGCGGCGGTTTCATGACCGTGCAACTGGCGGACAGGCGCAAGACCTTCCTCGACTTCCGCGAAAAAGCTCCGCTGGCAGCCACCGCCAACATGTACCTGGACAAGGACGGCAACGTCATCGAAGGCCTGAGCGCCAAGGGCCACCTGGCTGTCGGCGTGCCCGGCACCGTGTCCGGCATGGAGCTGGCGCTGAGCAAGTACGGCACCCTCAAGCGCGCCCAGGTGATTGCCCCGGCGATCAAGTTGGCAGAAAACGGCTTCGCCCTGGAACAAGGCGATATCGACCTGCTGCACACCGCCACCGGCGAGTTTGAAAAAGACAAGGACCTGCGCGGCATCTTCCTGCACAACGGCCAACCGATGCAGGTCGGGCAGAAACTGGTGCAGAAAGACCTGGCCAAAACCCTCAAGGAAATCTCTGCCAAAGGCACAGACGGTTTCTATAAAGGCTGGGTCGCCAAGGCCCTGGTGGACTCCAGCCAGGCAGGGAAGGGCATCATCACCCAGGCTGATCTCGACAAGTACAAGACCCGCGAACTGGCGCCCATCGAGTGCGACTACCGTGGCTATCACGTCGTTTCCGCGCCGCCGCCGAGCTCGGGCGGTGTAGTGATCTGCCAGATCATGAATATCCTCGAAGGCTACCCGATGGCCGACCTGGGCTATCACTCGGCCCAGGGCCTGCACTACCAGATCGAAGCCATGCGCCACGCTTATGTGGACCGCAACAGCTACCTCGGCGACCCGGACTTCGTGAAGAACCCGATCGAGCATCTGCTGGATAAAAACTACGCCGCCAAACTGCGCGCAGCCATCGAACCGCAAAAGGCCGGGGATTCCCAGGCGATCAAACCGGGCGTTTCGCCCCATGAAGGCAACAACACGACCCATTACTCCATCGTCGACAAGTGGGGCAACGCGGTCTCCGTCACCTACACCCTCAACGACTGGTTCGGCGCGGGCGTGATGGCGAGCAAGACCGGTGTGATCCTCAACGATGAAATGGACGACTTCACCGTCAAGGTCGGCGTGCCGAATATGTACGGGCTGGTGCAGGGTGAAGCCAACGCCATCGCCCCAGGCAAAGCGCCGCTGTCGTCGATGAGCCCGACCATCGTGACCAAGGATGGCAAGGCCGTGATGGTGGTGGGTACGCCGGGTGGCAGCCGCATTATCACTGCGACCTTGCTGACCATCTTGAACGTGATCGACTACAAGATGAACATCCAGGAAGCCGTGGATGCGCCGCGTTTCCACCAGCAGTGGATGCCGGACACCACCAACCTTGAGACCTTCGCGGTCAGCCCGGACACCCAGAAGCTTCTGGAAAGCTGGGGTCACAAGTTTGCCGGGCCGCAGGATGCCAACCATTTGGCGGCGATCCTGGTGGGCGCGCCTGCATTGGGCGGCAAGCCGGTGGGGAATAATCGTTTCTACGGGGCGAATGACCCGCGTCGCAATACGGGCCTGTCCCTGGGCTACTGAAGCCTGACGCGGTTAAAAATGTGGGAGGGGGCAGTGTTAAGGTTCAAGCAGGTCTTCCACTGCCGCAAACGCCGCAGCGCGGCGCGCCTCCCAATCCCCTCGAATCACCACCACCGGCTGCTGATGCTGCTGCATCCAGTCCAGGCTTTGCTGGAAAAACGCGCGGCGATCTTCCAGCTCCGGCTGGCAGCGTTGGCCATCGGCTGTCCACTCCACATCTTCCGGCGAGAGCAGCAGGTGCAGGTCGTAATGACGGGCCAGCAGCTCATCGTCGAGCCACGCCGGGTAGTCGCCGAACAGGGTCTTGCTCCACAGCGTGTTGGTGAGCAGGTGGGTGTCGAGAATCAGCAGGTTGGGTTGCTGTTTGCGGGCGGCATCTTCCCAGGCCAATTGGCCGTGGGCGATGGCCGGGATGTCCGCCAGGGTGGTATCGCGCTGATGGTGGTCGATGAAATGGCGTACATATTCACCGACCATCAACCCGCCGAAGTGTTTGTTCAACTCGGCAGCCAACCAGCTCTTACCGCTGGATTCGGGCCCCGCCAACACCACGACCTTCATGTGCGCAACGCCGGATCGGCGCGCCATTCGCGCCAGCCTTGTACAGCTATCACGGTGAATAGCGCATAGAGACCGGCGGTGAGGTACAGGCCTTTATAGAGGAACAGCCCGACGAAGATGACATCCACGGCAATCCACAGCGGCCAGCATTGCACGCGTTTCTGCGCCATCCACATTTGCGCCACCAGGCTGAAGCCGGTGAGGGCGGCGTCGAGCCAGGGTTGCGCGGCGTCGGTCCAGTGGGCCATGGCGGCGCCGAGCAGCAGGCTGCCCACCGCGCCGATCGCCAGGCTGGTCATGATGGCCGGCACGCCCAGGCTCGTGACCTGGCGGCCCTGCTTGACCTCGCCGGCGCGGGTCCACTGCCACCAGCCATAGACTTGCAGCGCGGCGTAGACCACTTGCAGCAGCATGTCGGAATAGAGTTTCACGTCGTAGAACACCCAGGTGTACAGCAACACCATCACCAGGCCGATGGGCCAGCACCAGGGGTTTTGCTTGACCGTGAGCCAGACAGCGATCACCCCCAGGGCGGCGGCGAACAGTTCAAGCCCGGACATGGCGATTCCTTGGGGGAGTGGGAGAGGGCGGTGATTGTAACCACAGGCCAGCAATCTTCAAAACACAGGAGGGCAAAGGTGGGAGGGGACAGGCCTCCTCCCACCGTTGGAGCAGGGTCAGACCTTGAACTGGCGCAAGAGGCCGTCGAGTTGCTCGCTCAAACCGCGCAAATGCACGCTGGCCACGCTGGACTGCTCCGCCGCCAACGCCGTGCTATGGGACAACCCCGCCGCCTGGGTGACGTTCTGGTTGATGTCTTCCACCACATGGGCCTGTTGCAGGGTGGCACTGGCGATTGAGGCGTTCAGGCCGTTGAGGTTGTGCAGGGCCTGGCCGATGGCGGTCAGGCTGGCGCCGGCCTGGCCCGCTTGCTCGATGGTCAGTTGCGAAGCGCTGTGGCTGTCGCTGATCACCTTGACCGCCGCTTCCGAGTGCCCTTGCAGGCGCTCGATCATCGCCTGGATTTCGGCGGTGGACTTCTGCGTGCGTTGGGCGAGCAGGCGGACTTCGTCGGCTACCACCGCAAACCCCCGGCCTTGCTCCCCGGCGCGAGCGGCTTCGATGGCGGCGTTCAGGGCCAACAGGTTGGTCTGGTCGGCGATGGAGCGGATCACTTCCAGCACGCCACCGATCTGTGTGCTTTCGCTGGACAGCGTGCGGATCACTTCCACGGCCTGGCTGATGGTGCTGGAGAGCTGGTCGATCTGTTGCAGGCTACCGTCGATATTGACCTGGCCTTGTTGCGCTTGGGCCTGGGCGTCGCGCATTTCGCTGGCGGCGTGTTCAGCGTTCTTGGCCACGTCCTGCACGCCGTAGGTGACTTCGTTGATGGCGGTGGCCACCAGTTCCATCTGTTGCGACTGCTGCTGGCTGCGGTCATGGGCCTGGCTGGCGTTGTTGCCCAGCTCGGTAGAGGACTGGCCCAAGGCGTTGGCGCACACCTGCAACTGGCTCACCACCTGGCGCAGCTTGGCGGTGAAGCTGTTGAAGTGCTGGGACAGTTGGGTGACTTCGTCACGGCCGTGGGTGTCGAGGCTGCGGGTCAGGTCGCTTTCGCCGCTGGCGATATTGCCCATGGCATGCACCGCCGCCTGCAACGGCCGCACGATGCTGCGCGCAATCAGCGACACCAGCAGGCCCATCACCAGCGCAATGACCAGGCCGACCACTGAGGCTTTCCAGACCTGGGCGGTGAACTCGGCCTGGACGTCGTCTATATACACGCCGGAGCCGATAATCCAGCCCCAGGGTTCGAACAACTGGATATAGGAAGTCTTCGCCACGGGCGCCTGTGCGCCGGGCTTGGGCCAGCGATAGTTGACGATGCCGGCACCCTTGGCTTTTGCCAGGTTCACGAACTCGTTGAACACTGCAAACCCATCGGGATCGCGGATGGCCGAGAGGTTCTGGCCATCGAGCTTGGGGTTGGCCGGGTGCATGATCATCACGGGCGTGAGGTCGTTGATCCAGAAATAGTCGTCGTGGTTGTAACGCAACCCGCGCACCGCGCTCAGGGCTTGTTTCTGGGCCGCGTCGCGGGTCATGACGCCGGTGGTTTCCAGGCCGTGATAAAACGTCAGGATGCCACTGGCGGTCTGGACCACGTGTTGGGTTTGTTGGCGCTTGGCTTGGTAAAGGTCGTCGTGGATCTGCTTGAGCATCAGTAAACCCAAGGTCAGCAGCATCAGCACGGCGACTATCAGGATCAGCCAGAGGCGTCGGCTAATCGACATATTGCGCAAACTGTTCATCGTCCTGGCACTCCGGGCTTTTTATAATTGTGGGCGTCGCATCGACTTTTACGCCTTGTCTGATAGGCTTTCGGCCTGTAATCGGAAAACCTGAGTACTGCCTGATTTTCACAGCATTTTTGCGGGCCAGTGTTGACCATCATCAACATTGGGCCTTCAGCGCGCGCGTCGTCAGTGAACCATTAAAAAAGACTAGTAAGGCATGCCATGGCGCATGACCTTTGGGGGAAGCATGGATTTTTGGACCGCCATTCAGGCATTGATTCTTGGTGTAGTGGAGGGGCTTACAGAGTTTCTGCCGATCTCCAGTACCGGCCACCAGATCATCGTCGCCGACTTGATTGGCTTCGGTGGTGAGCGCTTCGAAGCATTCAATATCATTATCCAGTTGGGTGCCATTCTGGCCGTCGTCTGGGAGTTTCGCCGCAAGATCCTGGACGTGGTCGTCGGTTTGCCGACTCAGCGCAATGCCCAGCGTTTCACCGTGAACCTGATCATCGCCGTGCTACCGGCCGTGGTGCTGGGGGTGATTTTCGCGAACGCGATCAAGCATTACCTGTTCAACCCGATCACGGTGGCTTCTGCCTTGGTGGTGGGTGGCGTGATCATGTTGTGGGCTGAGCGGCGCGAACATACCGTGCATGCTGAAACGGTCGATGACATCACCTGGAAAGATGCCCTCAAGGTCGGCTTTGCCCAGTGCCTGGCTATGATCCCCGGTACCTCGCGCTCCGGCGCTACCATCATCGGCGGCCTGCTGTTCGGCCTGTCACGCAAGACGGCCACCGAGTTCTCGTTTTTCCTGGCCATGCCGACCATGGTCGGTGCGGCGCTGTACTCGGGCTACAAGTACCGCGAGCTGTTCCAGCCGGCGGACCTGCCGGTATTTGCCATCGGGTTTATCACCTCGTTCATTTTCGCGATGATCGCGGTCAAGGGCCTGCTCAAGTTCATCGCCAGTCATAGCTACGCAGCGTTTGCCTGGTACCGCATCGGTTTTGGCCTGCTGATCCTGGCGACCTGGCAGTTCGGTTGGATCGACTGGGCGGCGGCCAAGGCATGAGCATCCAGCACCCACGCTTGAAGGCGGCGCTCTTTGTGCTGTTGTGCGCGGCGCCGCTGTTGGGGTCGGTGCTGGTGTGGCAACGCGGCGAAACCGTGGTCCCGCTGGCGGCCTATGGCGTGGTCAGCGTGATCGCGTTTTTCCTGTACTGGAGTGACAAACGCAAAGCGCAGACCGACAGTTGGCGCACCCCGGAAAACATCCTCCACGCCGTGGAGCTGGCGGGCGGTTGGCCGGGGGCGTTGATTGCCCAGCAGGTGTTCCGGCACAAGACACGCAAGGTGTCTTTCCAAGTGCTGTTCTGGGCGATTGTGCTGCTGCACCAGGTGTTCTGGTTGGACCAGCTGTTCCTCGGCGGCACGTTACTGTCAGTCCTCTAGCCACAAGCCGATCTGCGTGCGCTTGGGCAATTTGCTCACCACCAATTGGTGGGAACGCTGCAACAAGCCACGCAGTTCCTCGGCGCCCAGCGGGTAGGGTGTGTTCATGATGATCCACTGCGCACGCGCCAGATACGGCGCCGGGTGGATGCCGGGACGGTCGACGTGGCCCAGGAACAGCTCCTTGTCGACCTTGAACGCCAGCGAATCACCGCGCAGGTTTTGCAGGGCGAACATCTTGTTGCCGGCAATCGAGAACACCCGCACACCGCCCCATTTATAGTCTTCCCGCGCACCCGGCAGGCTCAGGCAGAAGGTGGCGACTTGTGCTTCGGTCATTTTCATAGCAGACGGTCACCGCAGCTTTTAAAGCCTTCTTCCAGGTAATCGATCCAGGCACGAATGGCCGGCAGCACGCCGCGCCGGTGCGGGTACACGGCCTGTAACCAGCCGCCCGGCAGTGACCATTCCGGCAGCAGCTGCACCAACTGGCCGTTGGCCAATTCTTCCTCGCAATACATCATCGGCAGCACGGTGAAGCCCAGGCCCATGATGGCGCTGGCCTTGCGCACGTTGAAGTCATCAACGCCCAGGCGCGCCTCCATGATCAGGTCATGGGGCGTGCCCTGGGGATCGAGAATACGTTGGTGCACCATGCGGTCCGCCTCCAGCGCGCCGAGTATCGGCAACTGCTTGAGGTCATCGAGGCTGCTGATCTGGCGGCCATGCAAGAAGTTCGGGCTGGCAACCAGAGCGGTCTGGGCCGGGCGCAGGCGTTTGGTGACGAGCAACGGGTCTTCATCGCCCAGCTCGCGCACGCGCAGCGCGACGTCGATGCCTTCGGCCACCAGATCGACGCGGCGGTTGACCAGGGTCATTTCCAGCTGAACCTGAGGGTGCGCTGCGAGAAATCCAGCGACCACATCCGGCATGATGTTGTTTGCCAACCCCACCGGGCACGTCACCCGCAACCGGCCACGGGGTTCGCTGGACATGCTGGCCACGGCCTCGTCGGCCATCTCGGCTTCCAGCAGCATTGCCTGGCAGTGGCGCAGGTAGCGCTCGCCGACGGCGGTGAGGGTCAGCTGGCGCGTGGTGCGTTGCAGCAGGCGCGCGCCCAGGCGTTCCTCCAGCTCGGCAATCCGCCTCGACAGGCGTGATTTGGGAATGCCCAGCAGCCGACCAGCGGCAGCGAAACCGCCGGCTTCGACGACTTTGGCGAAATAGTAGAGATCGTTGAGGTCTTGCATGGCGCGCCCATTGTTCTGTCAGTGGGACAAACTATCGCATTGCAGGCGGCTTATCGAGTATTGGTTTCATGCGTAGCATCACCACCATCTGATCGCCCTAGTCGATCCCACCTCGGAGATTCATCATGAAACTGTTGCATATCGATTCCAGCATCCTCGGCGACAACTCCGCTTCCCGTCAGCTCAGCGCCGGCGTAGTGAAGGCCTGGCAAGCGGCTGAGCCGAGTGTGGAAGTGACTTACCGTGACCTGGCCAGCGACGCGATCAACCACTTCTCCGGCGCCACCCTGGGCGCGTTGGGCACCGCCGCCGACCTGCGTGACGCTGCGCAAAAGCACGAAGCTGAACTGAGCGCTTCGTCCCTGGCTGAATTCCTCGCTGCTGACGCCATTGTGGTCGGTGCGCCGATGTACAACTTCACCATCCCGACCCAACTGAAAGCCTGGATCGACCGTATCGCGGTCGCTGGCCAGACATTTCGTTACACCGAAGCGGGTCCGGAAGGCCTGTGCGGTAACAAAAAAGTGATCATCGTATCCACCGCCGGCGGCGTGCATGCCGGTCAAGCCTCGGGCGCGGCCCATGAAGGCTATCTGAAACTGCTGTTCGGCTTCCTCGGCATCACCAACATCGAAATCGTGCGGGCCGAAGGCCTGGCTTACGGTGATGAAGTTCGCAGCAAGTCCCTGAGTGACGCTAACGTATTGATCCAAGAGCAATTGTTCGCTGCCGCGTAAGGCTTGTGTAAATAAAGCCTTCTCTCGGTTTCAATCTGAAACCGAGCGCCTAAACTCTGTATTCTGTTCGCCTGAACGCGACCGGACTACGGAGTTTTTTCGTTTACCCGCTGTCTCCTTTGATGTGGCCCAGGTTGTGCAAGCATGGGTTCAATACCCTGGACTTTTCATTCGACATGTCGGTTCTCACGCAGCAAAGGTGGACATCCCCATGATGCGTCTTTGTGCTGTTCTGGTTCTTTCCCTGCTCGGCGGCCTGATTTCAGTGCACGCCGCGCCCGCGCCGCACCCCCATTGGAGTGTCGGCTTTCATCGCATGACGTTTCTTGATCCGCTCGACCTGCAGCCCATGAAAGCCGTGGCGTTCTACCCATCTACCGGCCTTGAGCACACCACGCAGTTGGGTGCCTATCACGTCGCCGCCACCGAAGATTCCAGGATTGCCATTGGCCGTTTCCCGATGCTGATGTTGTCCCATGGCAACACCGGCACGCCGCTGGCCCTGCATGACCTGGCCACATCCCTGGCGCGCAAAGGTTTTGTGGTGGTGGCGGTGCTGCATCCCGGCGACAACTACAAGGACCACAGCCGCCTGGGCACGCTGAGCAATCTGTATGGGCGGCCGATCCAGATTTCCGAAGCGATCACCGCTACCCTGGCGGACCCGATGCTGTCGCCGTTTGTGGATATTGACCAGGTGGGCGTGATCGGCTACTCCGCCGGGGGTGAAACCGCGTTGATCCTCGCCGGCGCCAAGCCTGATTTCGACCGCCTGCGCCGCTATTGCCAGGAACGCCCGGAAGACCGCGACGCCTGCACTACCAAAGGCGAGCTGGTGGTGGACCGTGACGACTTGCAGCCGCAATCCGACCCGCGTATCCATGCGTTGATGCTGATGGCGCCATTGAGCCTGATGTTTGGCCGTCACACCTTGGCCGATGTGCATGTGCCGGTGCTGCTCTACAGCGGCGACGGTGACAAGCTGGTGGCCGTAGACAAGAACGCCGAAGCCCTCGCACGCAAATTGCCTGAGCCGCCGAATTTCAAGCTGCTGGCCGGCGCAGGGCACTTCGTGTTCATGGCGCCGTGCGACAGCGATCAACTGGCCGCCATGCCGGCCATCTGCACCGACGCGGACGGTGTCGACCGCGAAGGCATCCACCGCGACTTGATCTCAGAGGCCGGGCGCTTTTTCGCTCACGCCCTCAGTGAGCCTTCTCGCGCGGGCTTACAGACCGCCGATCAGTAAGCCTTGCGCTTCAGCAGCAAGGTCACGCCCAGTGCCGTGACCGAAAGCAGCGCCGCGCAGAAGAAGATCCAGCCATATCCCAAGTTCAGCGCCACAAAGCCCATCAACGGCCCGGCAATCGCCAGCGCCAGGTCAAAGAACACTGCATACGCACTCAAACCAGCGCCACGGCTGCTATTGGGCACTTGTTTGATGGCTTCTACACCCAGCGCCGGATACACCAGCGACAGACCAAAACCCGTCAGTCCAGCGCCGATCAACGCGACGCCGGTGGACGGCGCCAGCCACAATAAGGTGAGGCCGAGGGTTTCGATAACCATGCACGCGATGGCGGCGTTGAACCCGCCAAAGCGGCTGATCGCCGAGATAAACACCAGGCGCGACAGGATAAAGCACACGCCAAACACCGAGAGGCAGTATGCCGCGCCTTCCCAGCCACGATTGAGGTAGTAGAGGGTAATAAAGGTGGTCAGCGTGCCGTAGCCAATCGAAGACAGGCACAAACTGGCCCCAAATGGCGCGATACGCCCAAACACTGCCCAGAATGGCAGGCGTTCGCCGCGCACCACCGGCACCGAGGGCTTGTTGCGGATCAGCATCAGGCCAAGTGCCGCGAGCACGGTCAGGGCAATCCCGAGGCTGTTGTAGCCATACTCGGCCACCATCACCACGCCCAGCGGTGCACCGATGGCGATGGCGCCGTAGGACGCAATGCCGTTCCATGAAATCGACCGGGCCGTGTGCTCTGCGCCAACCTGGCCCATGCACCAACTGATGGTACCCACGCCGATCAGGCCTTGGGCCACGCCCAGCAACAGCCTTGCGACGATCAGAATGCCCAGGCTCAAGCTGGGCGTACTTTCCAGCAGCGTCGCGAAAAATGTCAGTACACCGCTGACCAAAATACCCGCCAGCCCCAGCACAATCGCACGTTTGGTGCCGACGTTGTCTGACATCCGCCCAGCCATGGGCCGGCTGAGCAGGGTCGCCAGATACTGCGAACCGATGGTGATCCCAGCCACCACGGCGCTGAAACCCAATTGTTCGTGCACGTAGCCGGGGATGACCGCAATCGGCAGGCCGATGCAGATAAAGGCGATAAAGGTGTAAAAGACGATGGAGACGATCTGCAAGGTGATCGACAGAGAGGAGGGGGCGGCGGTTGACATGGGCACTCGTTCGCGGGCGGCGGTGAGGGCATCATGGCAAGGGCGTGGGGGAAAAGGAAGCAGCCTATCTATTAATTCCCATATTCCATCAGATGCAAAAAGCCCCATCACAGTGGATGGGGCTTTTACTCGCCGCTTGCAGCTAAACGCTAGTCACCGCTCTTAAAACACCACGCCTTGGCTGCGCAGGTAGTCATCATAGGTGCCGCTGAAGTCGATCACGCCGTCGGCGCTCAACTCGATGATGCGGGTAGCCAGGGACGATACGAACTCGCGGTCGTGGCTGACAAAGATCAGCGTGCCTGGGTAGTTTTCCAGCGCCAGGTTCAGCGCCTCGATGGATTCCATGTCCAAGTGGTTGGTCGGTTCGTCCATGATCAGCACGTTCGGCTTTTGCAGGATCAGCTTGCCGAACAGCATGCGACCTTGCTCACCACCGGAGATGACCTTGACCGACTTGAGGATCTCGTCGTTGGAGAACAGCATGCGGCCCAGCGTTCCGCGAATCATCTGCTCGCCCTGAGTCCACTGGCCCATCCAGTCGAACAGCGTCACGTCGTCTTCGAAGTCGTGCGCGTGATCCTGGGCGTAGTAGCCCAGTTCTGCCGCGTCGGTCCACTTGATGCTGCCTGCGTCCGGGGTCAACTCGTTGACCAGGGTGCGCAACAGGGTGGTCTTGCCGATACCGTTCGGGCCGATGATCGCCACGCGCTCGCCGGCTTCAACCTGGAAGCTGAAGTCCTTGAACAGCGGCTTGCCGTCGAAACCCTTGGCCATTTTTTCGACCATGACAGCCTGGCGGTGCAGTTTCTTGTTCTGATCGAAACGGATGAACGGGCTCACACGGCTCGAAGGCTTGACCTCGGCCAGCTGGATCTTGTCGATCGCCTTGGCACGGGAAGTCGCCTGCTTGGCTTTCGAGGCGTTGGCCGAGAAGCGGCTGACGAAGGATTGCAGCTCGGAGATCTGCGCCTTCTTCTTGGCGTTGTCCGACAGCAGCTGCTCGCGGGACTGGGTCGCCACGGTCATGTACTCGTCGTAGTTGCCCGGGAACAGACGCAGCTCGCCGTAGTCCAGGTCAGCCATGTGGGTGCACACGCTGTTCAGGAAGTGACGGTCGTGAGAGATGATGATCATCAGGCTGTTACGCTGGGTCAGGATGTTTTCCAGCCAGCGGATGGTGTTGATGTCCAAGTGGTTGGTCGGTTCGTCGAGCAACAGCACTTCAGGATCGGAGAACAACGCCTGGGCCAGCAATACGCGCAGCTTCCAGCCTGGGGACACTTCGCTCATCGGGCCGAAGTGCTGTTCCAGGGGAATGCCCAGGCCCAGCAGCAGCTCGCCGGCACGGGACTCGGCGGTGTAGCCGTCCATCTCGGCGAACTCGGTTTCCAGCTCGGCCACGGCCATGCCATCGTCTTCGCTCATTTCCGGCAGCGAGTAGATACGGTCGCGCTCGGCCTTGACCTTCCACAGCTCCTCGTGGCCCATGATCACGGTGTCGAGCACGGTGAATTCTTCGTAGGCGAACTGGTCCTGGCGCAGTTTACCCAGGCGTACATTCGGCTCCAGCATGACCTGGCCGCCCGACGGGTCGAGATCGCCGCCGAGGATTTTCATGAAGGTCGACTTGCCGCAACCGTTGGCACCGATCAAACCATACCGGTTGCCGGCGCCGAACTTGACCGAGACGTTCTCAAAGAGCGGCTTGGCGCCGAACTGCATGGTGATGTTAGCTGTGGAGATCAATTACTTTACCTATCAATGGGTTGCGAGCGTGGCAGCAGGCGCCGTCAGGCATGCATCAACAGCGACATCAAGGCGCGAAACCCGGTCGCTGAGCAAAAAATGGGGATGTGTGTTGGAATTTGGCGCGCATTGTCGCATATGTGAGGCGACAGTTGTATGGCAGAGAACGACGGCTGTTCAGAGCCTTGTAAAGTCGGGCTCCACTCCTCGTGCAGGTCGGATGCCTGGCGGTATTTTTCGCCATTCGTCTAATGCCCGGCACTTGCACCGGCCTGCCGCCTCAAATCATTAAGCGCGGATACCCCGAGCCTAAGAACGGAGAGCCAGCATGGACATCAATGAGAACGCCCCAGGCAATCTTTCACAGCAGGCCGTAACGCGCGGCACAGATAATGAGACAGGGCACGACCCGAGAAATGATGAGGACCATATCCCGCTACCGCCGGACGATGATGCACCGCTGGATGAGGACATGTCCGATGTCGATGCTGCCGATTCGGTCGCCAGCGAGCATCCCGACAACTGAACATGTGTAGCGTAAGGAACCCGGCCAGGCGCCGGGTTTTCTGTATCCATCATGCAGCCGGTGCATGAGTCGCAAAGTGCGGCTTCGCCAACGTCTCCGGCATCGCCACCCACAACAGCGCCAACGCGACACCCGCAACGCCGGCCAGGGTCAGGAAGGCCGCGTTGTAACCCGCCTGTTGCACCACGAACCCCGCCAGGCTGTTGCTCAATGCCGCGCCCAAGCCAAACACCGTGGACAGCGCGCCCAGGCTCACGTTGAAACGGCCGGTGCCTTGGGTCAGGTCTTTGACGATCACCGGGAACAGCGCGCCGAAGATCCCCGCGCCGATGCCGTCGAGCATTTGCACGGCCACTAGCCAATAGGGGTCGCTGGACAGGGTGTAGAGCACGCCACGCAGCGGCAGAATCATAAAGCCGAACATCAGCAGCGGCTTGCGCCCCCACACGTCAGCCTTGACGCCTACCAGCCAGGCGATCGGCACCATCACCAATTGTGCGGCGACGATGCAGGCTGAAGTCAGCGGGGTGGCCATCTGCAGGTTGATTTGGGACAGTTTCTGGCTGACCAGCGGCAACATGGCGGCGTTGGCCAGGTGGAAGAGCGCGCAGCAAATGGCGAACAGCAGCAGCGGGCGGTTGGCCAGCAATACTTTCACGCCCGAGGGATGTTCGTGGTCGGTGGCATGGGCCGGATCGAAACCGCGGGCGACCTCGTGGTCGATGGCCTTGGCGGACACGCAACTGACCGCGACGATACTGGCCACCGCCATAAACGCCATCAGGTAGAACACCACGACTGGTCCATACAGGTAAGCCAAGCCACCGGCCAGCAGTGCGGCCACGGCGTTGCCGGCGTGGTTGAAGGTTTCATTGCGCCCGGTGCGGCGGGTAAAGGCGCGCGGGCCGGTGATCCCCAGCGAAATCGCGGAGATTGCCGGGGCAAACACGGACGCGGCGACGGCGCTGGCGGCCTGGGTCAAGGCCACCAGGCTGAACGCGCTGACGAAGGGCAGCACCAGGCAACTGGCAGTCACCAGGATGGCGGCGAGGGCAACCACGGCGCGCTTGCTGCGTGTGCGGTCAATCAGTGCACCGGCCGGGCCCTGGGTCAGCAGCGCGGCGATACCTGCCAGGGTCATGACCACGCCGATGCTGGCCGGGTCCCACTTGTGCACGGCCAGCAGGTAGATAGCCAGGTACGGGCCGAGGCCGTCCCGCACATCCGCCAGGAAGAAGTTCAGGCTGTCCAAAGACAGGGCATTACGCAGGTCGGAGTGGTTGGCCACGATGAAGGCTTCGCTGAGGCGGTGTTCAAGGGCTGAACACGCACTGCGTTAGTGACCTGCAAGGCGTGCGTTAAGTTTCGCCGGTTGCCCGGGGTTTTAATCTGCGGGCATCTGCCGTATTTTTTTGTGCCCCGCCGCATGACTTATCTGGAGACGCAATGGACATGCCCTCAGCTCAACAGGCAATTGCCCGTAACAAGGACGCTTGGGATCAATCTGCCAGCCTGCATAAAACCACCGACACCTGGCACGCGATGCTCAAGCGTGTCGGCAATACGGATTTTTCCTGCCTGGACCCCACCATTACCGGGGTGCTGCAAGACATCGGTGTCGCCGGCAAGGACGTGGTGCAACTGTGCTGCAACAATGGTCGTGAAAGCTTGTCGCTGTTCGCCCTGAACGCACGCTCGGTAGTGGGGGTGGACCAATCCGCGGCGTTTCTCCAGCAGGCGCGTGAGCTTGCCGAGGTGTCGCCCCATGCGCCTGAATTTATCGAAAGCGATATCCACCACTTGCCGCAGCGTTTGCATGAGCGCTTCGACATCGCGCTGGTCACCATCGGCGTGCTCGGCTGGATGCCGGATGTGGCGCTGTTCATGCGCCATGCCGCCAGCACGCTGAAGCCCGGCGGTACGCTGGTGATGTATGAAACCCATCCGTTTCTCGAAGTGTTCGACCCCAGGGCGCAAAACCCGTTGTTGCCGGCCAGCTCGTACTTTCAGCGCGAGCCGTTTGTGCTGCAAGAGTCGATTGTCTATGAAGGCCGGGGCGCGGTAGCCGGGCCGACGTCGTACTGGTACGTGCACACCTTGGGCGACCTGGTGAACGCCACGATTGGCGCCGACTTGCAGATCAGTCACTTGCAGGAATATGCACACTCCAATCGCGAAGAACTCTACGACCAGTACGAGCACCAGCCGGCGCAATTGCCGCTGTGCTTTACCCTGACCGCCACCAAACGGCCAGCCTGACCCGGTGGTGTCCAGGCAAAAAAAAGCCCGCGAAGACAGGCGGGCCAAGGGATTCACTGGAGTAGGTAGGCCTCACCTTATTGCGTTGAAAGTGAAGGCGTGGTGAAAACGCTGTCGCAATTTCGGATGGCCTACGGTTCAAGCGCGCCGTATGAAGCTGCGCATGGTCTGGCCTGCACCCGTCCTGAATGAGACTGGCCTGGGCATGCCTTCATCCGCCGCGATGAACACAAATGTATCGCCTTCGAGGCGGTAGCTGGCCGGCAGGTGTTTGCCGGCGTCTTCTCCGATGGAGTCCACCCAGGTGATGCTTTTGGGGACGGTAGTGCCGTCGAGGAAAAACTGGCCCTCCAGCAACACCTCACCACAGAGGGTCTTTACTTCGAAACGGTCGCCGGTGATTAGGGTAATTGCCCCCGGGGCACTGTGCGCATCGGGGGGGTTGAGTACGCCATTGTCCTCCAGCGAGGTTTGTTCCCAGGCTCCTTGGAGCGCTTGAACATCTGGGTCTGAAATGGCTGACATACAAATTCCTTTTTGCTGAAGGGTTAATTGCCGGCTGGCATGGAGGATGCTGATTTTTTTTGCCCGCTTGACGCGAAAGGTATGTAGGAATCGTCCTGTTTTTTGCTTTTTTTGTAACTTTTCCTTTGTCGAAGGGTCATTAACGTTACTTTACCAGCCCGCCGCATAACTTAACTTCTATGCTCGTGGACAACCGCGTAACTGAAATGAAACTTCTCGCTGCTTATCATTGGGTGTGAGGATTCAGTCACTCGGGTGGTGGACGTTGCCCCCTGTTTATACGGTTGTTATTCAGGGCTGTGTTTTTAGGCGCTGGATTTCAACTCATCAGGGTGTACTACATTTGAACAACACTCCTCAGCTTCGCCTACCTTCGACATCGGATGAAATTGATCTCGTTGAACTCCTCCACGCAGTATGGAAGCAAAAAAAACTGGTCATCGGTTGCACGATACTGGTTGGCCTTCTGGGAGTAGGTTACGCATTTCTTGCGCCCAGGGTTTACCAGGTCAGCAGTGTGCTGCGGCCAGCGGCGATCAATGAGCTGGATGCCCTCAATCGTTCCGAGGTATACGAGTTGCCGCCGGCCGAGGCGTTGGCCAAGGTCGGCGCACAACTGGACTCCTACGAGGCCCGGCTGGGCTTTTTCAGGGCCAACCCGGCACTTTTCGAAGCCTTCCAGCGCCCTGGGCAAAGCCTGGAGCAGAGCTTTGAAGCCTTCAACCGCGATGGCATTAACCTGGTGATGCCAGATTTGAAGAAGGCTGACGCAGTCAACGCTTACGTTCGCCTGGAAATGCAGTACCCCAAGGGGGTTGATGGCGCGGCCATTCTTAACGGATTTGTCGACTACGCCATTGCACAGGAGCGCAACCAGGTAGGTGCCGACCTCAAGGTTATTGTCAATAACCGCCTCAACGAACTCAAGGGTAAGATCGACGCCGCACGTGCCAACTACGAAGCGGCTAAAGAATCGAAGATCGCCATGCTGCTGGAGTCGGATCAAGTCAAACGCGCACGTTTGCAGGATGAACTCACGGCGTTGCGTTTGCAGATGAAGATCGAGCGCACCAATCACCTTGCGGAACTGGCCGAGGCCATCTCCATTGCCAAGTCCGTTGGCTTCAAGACCCCCACCGCCCCCTCATCCATGGGAGGGAGCTCCCTGAACGGCTCGAACCCGACCATGCGCACCGTGGTAACTAATCAGAAGACCCCGTTGTACTTCATGGGCACCGAAGTGCTGGAAGCGGAGCGGGCAGCGCTGCAACAGCGTACCGATGACGATTTCACCAACAGCAGGGTGGCCGAGATCTCCAAGGAACTGCGCATGCTCGACACAAACCGTGAAGTCGAGGTTCTCAACAATCGTAAAAATGGAGATATTTTCCTGCGGGACGTTGAACGGCTGTGGGCGGAAGAGGCGCGGCTGCGCGGCCTGAATATCGATATGACTGGGCTGAAACTGGTCACTGTGGATCGTCGGGCACAGCCGCCGCTGTACCCGATAAAACCAACGGTGGGCATCATCATCGCACTGAGCGTATTGGCGGGGCTGCTACTGGGAGTGTTCGTGGCATTGATCCGGCATTTCGTGCAGGCTCGGCGTGCGGTCGGGCAGTTTTCGGTGTTCGATGATCGCCAGTCGCCGCGCCAATAGGGCGAGCCGTTACACGGGCAGCCTGTCGAGGCAGCTGCCCAGGACACTCTGTAGACAGCTTTTCACAATTCTCGGTTAACTTTTAGTTACAGAATATGGCTAAATAACTGTCAGTGGCCATGGAACTGCTTGTCATCAAGCCGCTCCTGGTGCCTGTCTGTGAATTGTGATTTCAGTTGCTGCTATCCATCCTCGGCCGTCGTGGGCACGCAGGAGCAGCCTGTTCTCTACTGACGTGTGACGAAATCCCTTGAAACTGATCATTGTTGTCCTCTATGTCGCCTCCATAGCGTATGTACACCTGCGTGGCCGGGTTCGGCACAAACTGGGTCGCCAACTGAGTGATCATTCGACCTTCCTGGCACCCATCAACTGTTTTCTGTATCTGTGCTCCAAACTGCCCGGCCGACCGTATCTTTCGACCAGCGATTTCCCCGACCTGAGCCCCTTGCAGGAGCACTGGGAGGAGATTCGTGAAGAGGGCCAGAACCTGATGCGAGCAGGGGCGATCAAGCGTTCCGACCAGTACGATGACGTTGGTTTCAACTCGTTTTTCAAGTCGGGCTGGAAGCGGTTCTACCTCAAGTGGTATGGCGACAGTCACCCGTCGGCAATGAAACTGTGCCCGCGCACCACCGAGTTGGTGCAGAGCATCGGTTCGATCAAGGCCGCGATGTTCGCCGAACTGCCGCCGGGTTCCAAGCTGGTGCGCCATCGCGATCCCTACGCCGGGTCCTACCGTTATCACCTGGGCCTGGATACGCCGAACGATCCGGGCTGCTACATCAACGTGGACGGGGAAAACTATTACTGGCGCGACGGTGAGCCGGTGATGTTCGACGAGACCTTTATCCACTACGCCGAAAACGCTACGCAGCAGAACCGCCTCATCCTGTTCTGCGATGTCGAGCGCCCGATGAAGTACCGCTGGGCGGCTGCATTCAATCGCTGGTTCAGCCGCACGGTGATGGCGGCGGCGGGTTCGCCCAACGACTCGGGCGACAAGACCGGCGGGCTTAACCGCGCGTTTACGCAGCTGTACAAGATCCGCCTGCGCGGCAAAGCGCTAAAAAAACGCAACCGCACGCGTTATTACCTGGAAAAATGGGCAATTTTCGCGGCCTTGGCGCTGATCTTCGTGCTTATCTAAAGCTCGCTCCGGGCGCCTTCACTGCGGTGGCTGGGCGCCCAATTTGTGCCACATTTTCTTGCTGATCTTCTGCCGATGGGCATAACCCGCCCACGGGTCTTCCTTCAGCCGCTGCAAGCGTTGGTGCAGATTAGCCACCGTCCACTGCTGCGCGCCGCGCACTTGCGGCAATTCCTTGCGACTGACCGGCACCGACACCGGCAGCCCTGGGCGTGCCCGTACCGAATACGCCGCCACGGTACTCGCGCCCCGTGCGTTGCGCAGGTAGTCGATAAAGATCTTGCCGACACGGTTTTTCGGCCCGGACGTGGCGGTAAAGCGCTCGGGCAATTGCTGGGTCATGAATTGGGCAATGGCCTTGGCGAACGCTTTTACCGTCTCCCAACCGTCCCGACGCGCCAGCGGCACTACCAGGTGCAGACCTTTGCCGCCGCTGGTTTTGACGAATGCTTCAAGGCCCAGATCGTCCAGTACCGACAAGGTCAGTTGCGCCGCTTCCAGCATGCTTTTCCAGGGCAGCGCCGGGTCCGGGTCGAGGTCGAGTACAAACAGGTCAGGGGTCTCGATCTTGTCCGAGGTGGCGCCCCAGGTATGGAATTCGACGCTACCCATTTGCACGGCGCCGACCAGGGCCTGGGTGCTGTCGATCTCCATCAGCCGCGCATGGCCGGGGTCCAGCGCGGCGTCCAGTTGCTTGATATGGGGAATCGCCAGGCGCTCTGAGTGTTTCTGGAAGAACTGCTCACCCTCGATGCCTTCCGGAGCCCTCAGCAAGGACACCGGGCGATGGCGCAGGAAGGGCAGGATCCATTCGCTGATACCTTCATAGAACTGCGCCAATTGCTGCTTTTGCGTGCCGCTGTGTGGGTCGATCACCCGCTCAGGATGGGTGATCTTCACCGCGCTCCTGGCTTGAGGGGCTTTCACGGATTCTGCCACCTGCGGCTGCTCGTGCACGATCTGCGCGGCCGGCTTATCGCTGCGCATGCCCATAAAGGCGGCATGGCGCACCACACCCTCACGGGTCCACTCGGCAAACTGCACTTCGCCGACCAGCGTCGGTTCCACCCACCGCACGCCTCGCGCCTGGGCACTGGTCAAGGCTTTGTGCAAAGGGGAGGTCGTGCGGGCCCGCGCCTTGAGCTGCGCGTAGATAGTGTCGAGCGAGGCCTGATCAAAACCGGTGCCCACGCGCCCGGCGTACCTCAGCCCGCTGTCGTCATTCACCGCCAGCAACAAGGCGCCAAAACCGCTGCGCGAACCCTGGGGGCGGGTATGCCCGACAATCACGAATTCCTGTCGCAACCGGCATTTGAGCTTGATCCAGTCGGCACTGCGCGTGGATGTGTAGGGGCTGCCCATGCGTTTGCCGATCACGCCTTCCAGGGCCAGGTTGCAGGCACTCTGCAAGATGTCCTGATGATGGGCAGTGAAGGCTTCGGAAAACCGCAGCAGCTTACTTTTGCTACTGGCCAGCGCGGCCTTGAGTTCGGCCCGGCGATCTTCCACGGGCGCCTGGCGCTGATCGCGGCCCTCCAGAAACGGCGCATCGAACAAGTAATAGACAAGGTCCAGGCTGCGGCCGCTGTCAAAGGCATTTTGCAGGGCCTGGAAGTCCGGTAACCCTTCAGGGTTGAGGCTGACCACTTCGCCATCCAGCCAACTGTCCTTGAGCTTGAGAGCGTGAAGGGCCTTGACCTGGCGGGGCAGGCGCTCGGTCCAGTCATGGCCGTTGCGGGTAAACAGCCGGACCTCGCCGTCGCGGATACGCGCCAGCATGCGGTAGCCATCAAACTTGATTTCGTACTGCCAGTCGCCGTCGGGTGCGCGGTCTACCAGAGTTGCCAATTGCGGAGTGAATTGCTCAGGCACAGCAGTGGCTTTTTTTTGCTTGGTTTTCGCATTGGCCTTGGCCTTGGGGGGCGCGATGGAGGCATCGCTGAGCACGCTTCCCGGCTCGGCTTGCACGATGTCGTAGTCGGCAGCGGGGCGCGCCTGTTGGTCGTTCTCTTTGATCAACAGCCATTGTTCCTTGTCACCGCTGCCTTTCAAGCGGGTGCGCACCAGTGCCCAATCTCCCGAGAGTTTTTCGCCCACCAGCGTGAACTTGAGTTTGCCGGCGGCGTAGGCCTTGTGTGGGTCGTCATGGGGTTGCCAGACTCCACGGTCCCAGACAATCACATCGCCAGCACCATATTGACCGGCCGGGATGCTGCCTTCGAAACTGCCGTAGCCCAGTGGGTGGTCTTCGACGTGCACCGCCAGGCGTTTCTGGCGAGGGTCGAGGCTGGGGCCCTTGGGCACGGCCCAGCTTTTGAGCACGCCGTCGAGTTCCAGGCGAAAGTCATAGTGCAGGTTGCGCGCGTCGTGCTTCTGGATCACGAATGACAGCGCCGACACCTTGCGCTTGCCGGTGGGCGCTTTGCCCGAAGGTTCTGCGGTGATCTTGAAATCACGCTTGCGGTTGTATTCATTCAGGGGCTTTGTCATGGGGTTCTCCGCGTGCTGGCGGGCTCAAGAGGCCTTTTTCTTGGTGGTTTTCTTCGCCGCCGGCTTGCCGGCCAGGCTGCGCTTGAGCAGTTCGGTCAGGTCGATCACGTCGGCCGACTTGCGCTCTTCGCTGCCTTCCTGGGATTCCACGTCTTCGATCTTGCCGGCCTTGGCCTTCTTGGCCACCAGCGCCATGATTTTTTCCTGAAAGCTGTCGCGGTAGTCCTCCGGCTGCCAGTCGGCGCTCATGTCTTCCACCAGCCGCTTGGCCATGTCCAGCTCACCCTTGGCCAGGGACGGCTTGGTCACGTCGCTGCCCAGTTCCAGTTCATCCAGGCTGCGCACCTCGGCGGGCCAGCGCAGCATCACCAGCACCAGAGCCGAGTCCAGCGGCATCAGCGCCGCGAGATGCTGCTTGGTGTGCAGCACCACATTGGCCAGGGCGACCTTGCGGGTTTTCTTGAGGGTTTCCCGTAGCAATGCGTAGACCTTGCCACCGCGTTTGTCCGGCGCGAGGAAGTAAGGCGTGTCGATGTTCTGCAAGGGGATCTGGTCGCTGGCGACAAAGGCGATGATGTCGATGGTTTGGGTGGATTTGGGGTGGGCCGCACGAATCTCTTCTTCGCTGAGCACCACATAGCGACCCTTCTCGAACGCTACGCCCTTGACGATGTGCTCCTTGGTGACTTCCTTGCCAGTGGTCTTGTTGATGCGCTTGTAGCCCACCGGGTCCATGCTGCGCTTGTCCAACCAGTCGAAATCCACGCCCTGGGCGGACGTGGCCGAGACCAGTGACACCGGGATATGAACCAAACCGAAGCTGATGGCGCCTTTCCAGATGGCCCGTGGCATATGAGCGATTCCTTGATCAGAGACTGTGTTCGGGTGACTCGCAGGCGCTGGAAAAAGTTTCCCCGGACAGATGCGCGGACAGATCGTGTTACACCTGATGAGGAAGTATTTAGTTACCAAAGCCGAACCCCAGGCGTAGCGTGGTATCGAACGCAGGTACTCCTCGCCCCAGAGAGGCTTTGTCATGATCACCCGAGTGCATCAACTTGCAGCGCTGGCGTTGGGCCTGGCACTTGCAGCCACCGCCCAGGCGCAGAACTTGCCTGGCAGCAACAGCACTAACAACGGCCCCATCCACCGCGCCAATCCCAACAGCATGCAGGGCACCCAGCCCAATGCGCCGGCGATTCGCGGCACCCAGACCGTGCCGACCCCGCGCACGCCGACCCTGGAAAACGGCGGCATCGGCAACCGCTATCCCCAACGCGAGGCCGCGCCCAGTCGCCCGGCCACCGAGACCAAAGCCCCCACATTTGATGCCAACGGCAATCGCCGGTAAGGACTTGTCTTATGTTTATACGCAAAACCCTGTTAGCCGTTATGTGCGCGACGACCCTGACCTCGGTTTACGCCGCCGGTTCGCAGCAATTTCCCAGTGAGCAAGGCAGTCTGAGCGTCACGGCGGTCGCCAAAGGCCTGGACCACCCCTGGGCCGTGGCGTTTCTGCCGGACCAGCAAGGTTTCCTGGTGACCGAACGCCCAGGCCATCTGCGGGTTGTCAGCCCGGATGGCAAGCTCTCGGCACCTCTGAGCGGGGTGCCTGAGGTGTGGGCCAAGGGGCAGGGCGGTTTACTCGATGTGGTGCTCTCGCCTGATTTCAAAGAGGACCGCACGGTCTACCTGTCGTACGCCGAAGGCGGCGGCGAAGGCGGTACGGCCGGTACGGTGGTGGGCCGTGGACGGTTGGCAGCGGACCTCAGCGGCCTGAGCGATTTCAAAGTCATCCTGCGCCAGGAGCCGAAGCTGTCCACCGGCAATCACTTCGGCTCGCGCCTGGCCTTTGACCAGAATGGCTACTTGTTCGTGACCCTGGGCGAAAACAACGACCGGCCCACCGCCCAGGACCTGGACAAGCTGCAGGGCAAGGTTGTGCGGATCTACCCCGATGGCCGCGTGCCGGATGACAACCCCTTCGTCGGTCAGCCGGGCGTACGGCCCGAGATCTGGTCCTACGGCCAACGCAACCCGCAGGGCCTGGCGCTGAATCCCTGGAGCGGCACGATCTGGGAAAACGAGCACGGGCCACGAGGCGGTGACGAGATCAACATCATCGAGCGGGGCAAAAACTACGGCTGGCCCCTGGCGACCCACGGTATCAACTACTCCCTGACGCCGATCCCGGAGGCCAAGGGCAAGACGGCGCAAGGCACCGTGGCGCCTCACCATGTGTGGGAGAAGTCACCGGGCATCAGTGGCATGGCGTTTTATGACAGTGACCGCTTCAAGGCGTGGCAGCACAACGTGTTCATCGGCGCGCTGGCCAGCCAGGAACTGATCCGGTTGCAGTTCGACGGCGACAAGGTCATCCATGAGGAGCGTTTGCTGGGCGGTTTGAAGGCACGCATTCGCGACGTGCGGCAGGGGCCGGATGGCTACCTGTATGTGCTGACGGATGAAGACCGCGGCGTTCTTTACCGTGTCGGCCTGAATCAGGACTGAAGGGTGGCGCCCAGCCCCCACAGCCCTGCGTCGTTGTCGGTATCAGGCGATTGTATGACGCAATGAGGCTATTTTTGCGGTCGGCATGCCGCGTACTGTGACCCGTCATTAAGAAATGATGATCGCCTGACCCTCCAGTCAGTACGTTTAATGTCGATCACAGAGAATAAAAACAACGATGAATAGCCCGATTTCCAAGGATTCAAACGGCCAACTGGCGCAGGGCTTCAAGCCGCGCCATGTGACCATGCTCTCGATTGCCGGGATTATCGGGGCGGGGCTGTTTGTCGGCTCCGGCCATGCGATTGCGGCAGCGGGGCCGGCGGTGATGCTGGCCTATCTCTTTTCAGGGCTGCTGGTGGTGCTGGTCATGCGCATGCTGGGGGAAATGGCCGTGGCCAATCCGGACACCGGCTCCTTCTCGACCTACGCCGACCAAGCCATCGGCCGCTGGGCCGGGTTTACCATTGGCTGGCTGTATTGGTGGTTCTGGGTGCTGGTGATTCCCATCGAAGCCCTGGCCGCCGGGCATATCCTCAATCAGTGGTTCCCGCAGATCGACGCTTGGCTGTTTGCCTTGTTGTCGATCTTTTTGCTGGTGATCACCAATTTGTTCAGCGTCTCCAAATACGGCGAGTTCGAGTTCTGGTTTGCCATGGCCAAGGTCATCGCGATCATCGGGTTTATCGGCCTGGGCGGTGCGGTATTGATGGGCTGGATTCCCGAGCGCGAAGCCAGCGGTTTGAGCCGTCTGATGGAAGACCATGGCGGTTTCGCGCCCAACGGGCTGTCTGCGGTCGTCGGCGCCTTTATCACCATCATGTTCAGTTTTATCGGCACTGAAGCCGTCACCATTGCCGCCGCCGAGTCCAGCAACCCGGCGCAGAACATTGCCCGGGCGACCCGTTCGGTGATGTGGCGCATCGGTGTGTTCTACGTGCTGTCGATCTTTGTGGTGATTTCCGTGGTGCCCTGGAATGACCCGCTGTTGGCATCGGTCGGCTCTTATCAGCGCGCGCTGGAGCTGATGAACATACCCCACGCCAAATTGCTGGTGGACGTGGTGGTATTGATCGCCGTGGCCAGTTGCATGAACTCCTCGATCTACATTGCTTCGCGCATGCTGTATTCACTGGGCAAGCGTGGAGATGCGCCAACGCTGATGAAAAAAACCTCAGCCGCCAGTGTGCCAAGGGCCGCCGTGATCGCCAGTACGGTGCTTGGGGCAGGCGTGACCTTGCTCAGTTACTTCATGCCGGCCGGGCTGTTCCAGTTTCTGCTGGCCAGCTCGGGGGCCATTGCGTTGCTGGTGTACCTGGTGATCGCCGTATCGCAACTGCGCATGCGCAAGATCCTGCAAAGCCGAAACATCGCGCTGACGTTCAAGATGTGGTTGTTTCCATGGCTGACTTGGGTGGTGATCGTGTTCATTTGCGCGGCCTTGGCGGTGATGCTGTTGAGCCCCGAACATCGCCTTGAAGTGTCGTCGACCATCTGCCTCGCGTTGCTGATTTCCCTGGCCGGCGTGATCACGGCGCGGCAACCCGAGCGGGTGCAGAAACCGATAGCGGTCGCCTCGCGCCCATGAAAGTCCGGCCCGTCACCGCTGTTGTGTTTGTGCTGCTGGATCAGTTCACCTTGATCTCGTTGGCGTCTGCAGTAGAACCGTTGCGCATGGCCAATCAACTCTCGGGTCAGGAACTCTATCGTTGGCACACCGCCAGTTGCGACGGTAATCCCGTGTGGGCCAGCGATGGCATGCCGATCACGCCTGACGGTTCCATAGCCAGCGTACCCTCGGCCGATATCGTGTTTGTGTGCGGCGGAACGGGTATTCAAAGCACCGTCACCCGCGAACTGGTGAAGTGGCTGCGTACCCAGGCGCGCTATTGCAGGCAACTGGGTGGCATCTGCACCGGCAGCTGGGTGCTGGCGCAGGCGGCGCTGCTCGACGGTTTTGAGTGCAGCGTGCATTGGGAATGGCTGGCAGCGATGCAGGAAGCCTTTCCACGGGTAACCGTCAGCGCCAGCCTGTTCACCCTCGACCGGGATCGTCTCACCAGTTCCGGGGGCACCGCGCCCATGGACATGATGCTGCACCTGATCGGCCGTGAGCATGGGCACGAGCTGTCGGCGGCCATCTCCGACATGTTCGTGTACGAGCGTATGCGCAATCAGCAAGACCATCAGCGCGTGCCCCTCAAGCACATGCTGGGCACCCAGCAACCGAAGCTGCAGGAAATCGTCGCGTTGATGGAGGCCAACCTGGAAGAGCCGATCAACCTGGATCAGTTGGCGGCATATGTGGACCTTTCACGCCGCCAGCTGGAGCGAATGTTCCAGAAATACCTGCACTGCTCACCGTCGCGCTACTACCTCAGGTTACGGCTGATCCGCGCGCGTCAGTTGCTCAAGCAAACCCCCATCTCCATCGTCGAACTGGCGGTGCTCTGTGGCTTTGTGTCCACCCCTCACTTCTCCAAATGCTACCGCGAGTATTTTGGCGTGCCGCCCAGCGACGAGCGGCTGGTGACGGCCAGCGAGCAGGGTGTTGGTACGAAACCGACCCGGGCCGCCATGCCGGTGCCCATGCCGATGAGTGCATTGGATCAGGCACGGGGCGAGGCGACATTTGCCAGTGTTAAAAACCTCAAGTCCTGAGCGTTGTCGAGCGCCAGCCTTGCGTTAAAGGCTGACACATGACTCTGTGCTGTGCTTTACCCTCAAGTTTCCCGCTGCCCAGCCGATGAAAGACTTAGCGTTGCGAGCTTTCTCCCTCGATGTACGCCCACGCTTCAGACAGCCTCACCCATAACAATTAAAGAGGGTAGCCATGACGATTTTACAGAGGGTGATCGGAGGCTTTGCCGTGCTTGTGCTGTTGCTGCTGACAATGGCCGGGATCAGCTATCAAAGCACGCATTCCATCAGCGAGCGCCTGGGCATTATTACGGGCCAATCGGCGCCGTTGAGTCGGGCCGCCAGTGAGTTGTACGTGCACATCCTGCGCGCGAACCAGGCGTTGCTGGCCATACTGATCAGCAACGATCTCAAACAGATCGACGCCGGCAAGCAACCGTTCACTGACAGCGTTGACCAGTTCAATCGTTTACTCGAAAGCACCGCGGTGTATGTCGTCGACCGGGACGAGCTGAAGGCCAGTCTCGCTCAACAGCGTCAGTTAGTGAATGCCTACACCGAACAGGCGCAAGCCCTGATGGCCTCGCATCGTGAGCATGTGCAGCAGCTCGCGCTGACGCGTGTGCTGCAAGGTTACAGCAGTGGCCAGGGTTCGCAGTTGACGGGTTTCTTGCGTGACGAGATTGCTCGTGCACGCGGTGCCGGCGACAACCAACAGGTCGCGGCAGCTGAAAAGCTGCTGTTGGAAGTCAATAAATCCTATGACGGACTGGCCGCCCATGCCGCGACGCCCGCCATCGAGAACCTGCAACGGGTGCTGAACCTGCAGGACGAGGTCATCAGCACACGCCTGCAGGCGTTATTGGCCGTCGACCCCAGAGGTGGACGGATTGCCGCCGTGATGGTCAATCGTCTGCTCACGGACCTGACCGGAGCCGACGGTGTATTCCATGCCTACCAGGCAGAGGCAAAACTGGGCGCCCAGGTCATGCAGCAACGCAATACGGTGGAAGCCGCACTGCAATCGACCCTTGGCAAGATTGGCGAGTTTGGCAGCCAATCCCTTGAGGTCGCCAATCAGGCCCGGGACGCTGCCAACGCCACCATCGGCACCAGCCGCAGCCTGTTGTTGATCGCTTGTGTACTGGCGGTGCTCGCCGCTGTGCTGATCGGGCTCTGGGTGGCTTTCAGCCTGCGCCGGCCGCTGGCCGCGTTTCGCGAGGTGCTCAAGCAACTGACGGCGGGTGATATGCGCGTCAGTTTCGACGTCTCGCGCAAGGATGAGTTTGGAGAGCTGGGCGGTTACCTGAACGAGCTGACCATTGCCCTGCGCAAAACCTTCCGCGAGCTGATCAGCTCCGCCGATGCCCTGGCGACCACGGCAGACAACAATGCCCTGAACAGTGAGCAGACCACCCGCGTGGTGGATGAACAAAAGGACCGGCTGCAATCGGCGGCCTCGGCCATGACTGAAATGGAAAGCACCGTGGAAGAGGTTGCACGGCGCGCCCAGGACACCCGCAAGGCGGTGGATGACACCAGTGACCTCACAGATGAGGTGCAGGAGCGTGTGGCCGAGACCATCGACAATATCCGGCGTCAGGCGGAGCAAGTAAACAAAGCCACGGAGGTCACTGACGAGTTGCAGAAGTACGGCCACACTATCGAGGGCATCGTGGTTGCCATCCGTACCATCGCCGAACAGACCAACCTGCTGGCGCTCAATGCCGCCATCGAAGCCGCGCGTGCGGGCGAGCAGGGCCGAGGTTTTGCCGTGGTTGCCGACGAGGTGCGCTCCCTGGCGAGTCGCACCCAGTCCTCAACCAGCGAAATCCAGGACATGATCGGCCGGATGCAGGAAACGATTCACTCCGTCGTCCAGGTGATGAACGAAAGTCAGGCGCAATCGAGCCAATGCGTGACCCTTGCCTCCGGTGCTGGGCAACTGCTGCACTCGATGAGCGCGGCGGTGGGCACGATTCGCGACATGAATATTCAGATCGCCGCCGCCACCGAGCAGCAGAGCGCCACCGTCGCGGAGACCAGTCGCATGGTCATCCAGATCAATGACTCAGCACAGCAGACCGCGCAAGGTGCCGAAGAATCGGCCAGCAGCAGCCAGCGCCTGTCGAGCATGGCCAAAGTGCAGCGTGAATTGCTTCATCAATTCAGCGTTTGATCCTCAGGAGCAAGAAAATGAACGCATGGTTGAAATGTTTCCTGGGGTCGGCGCTCTTAACCACGGGCCTGGCCCAGGCGGCCACACCGCTGGTGGGCGTGGCCATGGCCAAGTACGACGATAATTTCCAGGCGTTGCTGCGCAATGGCGTGCAGCAAAAGTCAGCGGCGATGGATATCGATATCTTTATGGAGAATGGGCAGGACAATGCTGAACTGCAGATGCGCCAGTTCCGCAACCTGATCCACTCCAAAGTCGACGCGATCATCGTGGCGGTGGTCGATGGCAAGAGCACGCCGCAGATGATGCGCCTGGCGAGTGAAGCGAATATTCCACTGGTGTTCGTCAACCGTAATCCATCGCCCGAAAAACTCACCGCCCGTGCGGCGTTTGTCGGTTCCAACGAACTGGAGTCAGGCACGTTGCAGATGGAAGAGTTGGCGCGCCGTGCCGGCTACAAGGGCAACGTGGTGATTTTGGTCGGCGACCCCGCCAATGCGTCCTCGCTGATGCGCACGGAGGACGTCGAAAAAGTCGTCGCCAAGTACCCGGACATGAAAATCGTGCAGAAAAAAGTCGCCAACTGGGAGCGCAGCCAGGCCGCCACGGTGGTCATGGACTGGGTGAAGCAAGGCGTCGACTTTTCGATTGTCGCCGCCAACAACGATGAGATGGCGATCGGCGCGATCATGGGCCTGGAGAAGGCGGGCAAACAGGCCAAGGATTACTGGGTCGGCGGCATCGACGGCACGTCGGATGGGCTCAAGCTCATGGCGGATGGAAAAATGGCAGTCAGTGTGTTCCAGGATGCCGTGGGGCAGGCCAATGGCGCGGTTGAGGCCGCTGTTCATCTGGCGCGTGGCGAAGGGTTGGAGGCGCCGATCATCTGGGTGCCGTTCCAACTGATTACCCCGGAGAATCGCCAGCATTTCGAGTGACAGGGTGGCGGAGCAGGCGGTCAATGCGCTGGGCTGGGCTTGTGGCGACACGGGGTGCAGGGGAGGTCGGGCGCCCCATGGCGCTCTAATCCTATTCGTGGAAAATCGTTGGAATGTTTGGCTTCTATAGCGGTCGATCAAACAATACCCCGATGAGTTCAGCACATGCCCATCGCAGATGAGATCGTCCAATACTTGCGTGAGCACGCCTTGGTAGTGACCACGGCGGAGTCCTGCACCGCAGGCAGAATCGTCACGCTGTTGTCTGAAGTGGAAGGCAGCGGCGAATTTATCGAATGTGGTTATGTGGTCTATTCGCCACAGGCCAAGCAACGATTGCTCCATGTCAGCCCCCAGACTATCGAGACGTTCAACCTGACGAGCGTCGAAGTTGCTGAGGAAATGGCCAGAGGGGCGTTACGAGACAGCACTGCAAATGCCGCCATCGCGACTACGGGGATACTCGGCCCCGACGCTGTGGACGGTATTCCCGCGGGCACAATTTGTTTTGCCTGGGCGTTTCAGTCCGATGACAAGTGCTATCTCTTCAGTCACGAGCACCGGTTCTTCGGCGGACGTTGTCAGGTTCAAGAGCAAGCCACCGAATACGCCTTGCGCCAGCTTCCCCATTTTCATCGCCGCGCGCAGCTCGGCGATACAGGTGAAGCCTGATGAGCGAAGACACCGATCATCCAGACTTGAAAAGCCGAAACCGTCCCGTTCGTGAGGACATGGCCTATCAATTGAAGGTCTGGCGTTTCGAGCGGGTCGGCTGGTACGTGTTGGTTCTGATTTTGGTGATGGCGCTCGGGGGCGTGTTTTCCAGAGGACTGCTCAGTTCGAGAGAGGTGCGTAGCGACGATGGGAAGGTCAGGGTCGAATACGAGATGTTTCATCGAAACGGCTCCACCAACTCGATGAAAATCACGCTGACAGAAAGGCCAAATTCACCCGTTGAACTGGAGCTGGCCGGGCAGTTGCTAGAGGGCTTCAGCATTGAAACCTTACAACCCGAACCGTTGCGATCACGAAGCTCCTCACAGGGCATGAAACTCTGGATGCAAACTGACGCCGATGGACAGGCGATCCTGTACCTCACCTTACGCGGCGACGCGGTCGGTCTCTTGCGCAGCAAAATCATCTCAGCCGGCACTTCAAGCGTAAGGCTTGTTCAATTCATTTTTCCTTAGGTGACCTATGGACTCTGTCTTGCGTGCAGGAGCAATGTATTTAGCCCTTATGGTGCTCTTCAAGATTGCTGGGCGGCGCTCATTGGCAGAGCTGACGACCTTCGATTTCGTCTTGCTGATGATGATCGGCGAAGCCACCCAGCAAGCGCTGCTGGGCGATGATTTTTCCATCACCAACGGCGTGCTCGTCATCGTGACGCTGATCGCCATTGACGTTGGCCTATCGCTGCTTAAACAGCGTTCTGGCTGGGTATCAAGGCTGATCGATGGTGAGCCAACGATCATCGTCGAGAATGGCAAGCTCCTGCACAGACGCCTGCGTCACGCTCGATTAATCGAAGCCGATGTAATGGAGGCTGCGCGCTCCAGCCAAGGTATCGAGAGGCTGGAAGAGATCAAGTTCGCGATAATTGAGCGCAACGGAAAAATCTCCATCATTGCTAAAGAAAATTAAAACGCAGACCCGTACTAGCTGCAGACCCGTGATTTTCTTGGAACGTCCGTATTCGCACGGAGCCTAAGGGTTAACACCCTAAGGAGGGCTAAACCATGTCTGAAGCCACCAGCTATTTTGCGATTGCTGTCGCCGTGTTCATTCTGCTTGTCGATCTATTGGCCATTGTCAGCGTGTTTCGGAGCGACAAAACCGTAGGGATAAAATCAGCGTGGGCGCTTGGTCTGATCATATTCCCGGTAGTGGGTTTGGTCGTCTGGGGAGTCGCCGGACCACGGGGCGTCAAGGAGGGGCCTTCCTCGCCCGAGCACAGTAAAGGCTGACGCTTAAAGCTACGGAGGAAGAATGACGGAACCCTCTTCATCTTTTGGAGTGCATTTGCGCGGTTGGTTGGCACACGTTTCCCGCTCAGGGTGGGGAGGACTGTCCTTTTGGGCGTTGCTGTTGTGTGTCACTGTTTTCCTCTTGGTCAGCGGTTATGGATCGTTTGTCGGTGCCAACAAGGCGAATCTCCACTTTGCTTTTCTGGGTGGGCTATCCGGGTTCGCCGCGACAGGACTTGGAGCCATTGCAGCAGTCGCATTGCGTGACATAACCGCCCGTACGCAAGACATCATGCTTGGCTTTGCCGCCGGCATGATGTTGGCCGCCAGTTCCTTCTCGCTCATTCTCCCTGGTATCGAAGCAGCTCAGGCCCTTTGCGCAAACCAGTTGCTCGCAGCATGCGTTGTTGTTGCGGGATTAGGGTTGGGCGTAGCGCTGATGGTTGGCCTTGATCGTTTCGTCCCTCACGAACACGAGAAAAGCGGGCGCAGGGGGCCGGACGCGCAGCGTATCAATCGGGTCTGGTTGTTCGTCTTGGCAATCACGCTGCATAACCTGCCAGAAGGGATGGCTATTGGAGTGAGCTTCGCCAACGGCGATATGAAGGTGGGGCTGCCGCTGACAACCGCGATTGCCATACAGGACATTCCGGAAGGGTTGGCAGTCGCCCTGGCATTACGGGTGACAGGCATCTCTGCGCTTCGAGCCGCGCTGATTGCGGTTGGTTCGGGGCTGATGGAACCCTTGGGGGCAATTGTCGGTTTAGGGATTTCCAGTAGCTTTGCCTTGGGGTATCCCATCGCTCTAGGTTTAGCAGCTGGCGCCATGATTTTTGTAGTGTCCCATGAGGTCATTCCCGAGACACATCGCAATGGTCATGAGACACCAGCGACCTTAGGCCTGATGCTGGGTTTCGCAGTCATGATGTTTCTTGATACAGCCCTGGGTTAGTTCTGAACCTTTTATCCGTCGCCCTGAAAAATTTCCGGAACACCTCTTGAATTTGTAATCCAAGTAAAAGCCGTGATTTGAAATCAGGCGGCGCTGCAATGGCGCCGCTTGCCATTTACAAGTGCCTGCGCGAGAGACCGAAAATGTCTGATGCACAACGTGAAGCGAATTCCAGAGCCTCAAACCCGCAAAACACACTTTCCGAATTGTTGACTCAACTCCTGATGGCTCGCGGGCCAGGTGGGCAGGAAGATGAGGTTCGCGAAATATGCTTGCAAACCATTACTCCTCTCTGCGACGAAACATGGGTTGATGCCGCAGGTAACGTCATAGGACTTATCAAGGGTAAGCGGGAGGTTACCGAATCGCGCAGAGCCGTAAGGGTCATGGCGCACATGGATGAAATCGCGATGGTGGTTAAGAGCGTCAATGAAGACGGCACATTGAGAGTTACTGCGCTGGGAGGCGCGAACCCGGTGAATTTCGGTATGTGTCCGGTTGATATTCTGGGTGATAACGAAATTATCCCAGGCGTTTTATCTTTCGGCTCAATGCATGCAACGCAGAATGCACCCCAAGGCGCTGATGTGTTATCGGGAAACGTGCACTGGAATGACGTTCATGTGATTACGCGATCTTCACCGCCGGTCTTGCGCACTCAGGGCGTACGTCCAGGTACGCGGGTCGTGTTGAGTCGTCATTGGCGTGAACCGTTTCGGGTGGGTGACGCCATCGCTGCGCATTTTCTGGATGACCGTGCCCCCATGGCGGCCGTGATCGATTCCGCCCATCAATTGAGCCATCGTCGAGATGAGCTGGCATGCGACGTATATCTTGTATTTACGACGTCGGAAGAAGAATCCAATGCAGGGGCGATGTTCGCATCCGCATCTCTCCCAGGTGAAACCACTATCGCTGTAGAGGTCGGGCCAGTGATGGATGAGTATGGAACGAGGCTGAGTGTCGATCCAATCATCAATACTGGCGACGAAAAGGGTTATTACACACGCGACATCGTGACGTCCTTGGCTGCTGCAGCAGAGCGCTGTGGTTACAGCCCTCAATATGCGTTACTCGTCGATTTTGCTTCAGATGCGAGCGCCGTATTAAGCAATGGCTCGTCGGCCAGAGCGGGGTGCATAGCAATACCTACCGAAAACACTCATGGTTATGAGCTGATTGTGGACGGCGCAGTTCGGGCTTGTTCGGCGACGCTTTGCGAGTACCTGGCCACTTGCTAAAGGCTGAAAGCCTTCCAGCGAGTAGCTTGTTCAAACTGATGAGGCTACAGGCGCGGGAACGTGCATGCTCGCTTCAACATAAGTTTCGGCTCACCACATGACTTTGCGCTTCGCTTGCCAGTCGCGCCGTTCATCGCCTGAGCCGAACGAGGACGCCGGGAAGTGAGCCACAAGTGCTCTGCGTCGCGGTTTCGCTTGATGCGTAACCCCCGACCGCTGGTCGTACTGCAACGGTTTATTTTGAAATTTATGAACAGGGAAGCGCCTCACAAAAAGGTAGGCAGCGCTCCAGGCGGGCGCTGCCCCTTTCTAAGCCTGAGGAGATTTGTTCATGTTTCTACATAACAAGCGACTTCAATACACAGTCCGTGTCGCCGAACCTAATCCAGGTCTGGCCAACCTGCTGCTGGAACAGTTTGGCGGCGCTCAAGGGGAGCTCGCGGCAGCGTCCCGCTACTTCACCCAGGCCTTGGCTGAAGACGATCCGGGCCGCAAGGATCTGCTGATGGACATCGCCACCGAAGAGCTCAGCCATCTGGAGATCGTCGGGTCCATCATCGTGATGCTCAACAAGGGCGCCAAGGGGCGCCTGGCCGAAGGCGTGGAAGAGGAGGGCGAGTTGTATCGCTCCCTCAACGGTGCCGGCAATGACTCTCACATCACCAGCCTGCTGTACGGTGCCGGTGCGCCATTGACCAACTCTGCCGGCGTGCCCTGGACAGCGGCCTATATCGACACCATCGGTGAGCCCACCGCGGACATGCGCTCCAATATCGCCGCCGAAGCCCGCGCCAAAATCGTCTACGAGCGACTGATGAACGTCACGGATGATCCGGGCGTAAAAGAGGCGCTGGGCTTTTTGATGACGCGGGAAATCGCGCATCAACTGTCTTTTGAAAAGGCGCTGCATTCGATCCAGCCGAACTTCCCTCAAGGCAAGCTGCCGGGCATGCCGGAATTCACGCAGGTCTATTACAACATGTCCCAAGGCGCGCAAAGTGTGCGTGGCCCGTGGAACCAGGGCGAAGGGTGGGAGTTCGTGGAGAACCCGCAACCGGCGGTCGATGGTGGTGATGGCTTGGCCACCGTGCAGCTGGATGCCGATGACGAAGCGACGTTGAGCGCGATGAAGATCCGCACCGCCTCGGACGCGACGAGCGATCCCGTTACCGGTGCTGACCTGGGCTCGGGAATGCAATCTAAACGCGAGATTTGACGTTGGGCGGCGCCCGACCGCCTGCGGCGGGCGCCAATTCAGTGCAGGGTGGCACTGTGCGACGTTTTCACGGTCCATGGAACACGCGCCACGTAACTGGAGGTGAACCTTGGCAAGCAAGAAAAAGCCCGTGGTCGACCGTGTCGACCCGGCTCGGCTCTCTTCCAGCCGCAAAGACCTGTTTTTCGCGGCCATGGAAACCAGCCAAAGCGCGATGATCGTTTGCGACCCCGCCCAACCCGACAACCCGATAATCTTCGCCAATCAGGCGTTCCTGAGGCTGACGGGGTATGAACAGGATGAAGTCATCGGGCGCAATTGCAGGCTCCTGCAAGGACCTGAAACCGATAAGCGTGCGCTGCGGCAAGTGCAGCAAGCGATGACATGCCGCCATGAGGTATGTGTGGAAGTACTCAACTACCGCAAGGACGGTTCGACGTTCTGGAATGAACTGTTCATTTCGCCGTTGTTCAACGAAAGCGGCCAATTGGTGTACTTTTTTGCCTCCCAATTGGACGTGAGCCGGCGCCACGACGCTGAACTGCGCGTGCGCCGCGTCCAGGACCTGGAGGCCCTGGGGCAACTGACCGGCGGCATCGCCCATGACTTCAATAACCTGCTGCAGGTGATGGTCGGTTATCTCGAACTGATCCAGCAGAGCGCCAAGCGCCCCGGCACCGACCCGCAGCGCATCTTCAACAGCGCCAGCCGCGCCAGGGCCGCCGCCGAAAAAGCTCAAACCCTGACCCAACAACTACTCGCGTTCTCGCGCAAGCAACGGCTCGACAGTCGCGTGATCAACCTGAACACCTTGCTGAGCCGCACCGATTTCCTGGCGCAGACACTGCAGGATGTTCAGCTGCATGTAGATCTGGCTGAAGACCTGTGGAACTGCCGTATTGACCCTGCGCAGGCGGAGCTGGCCGTGCAGCATTTGTTATCCAACGCCCAGGATGCGCTCGAAGGACATGCCGAGCCGACCGTGACGGTCAAGACGCGCAACGTTCAGGTTCCGGGCGATGCCAATGCGCAACGCGACGGGCTGGCTGAAGGCCGCTACGTGGGCCTCTCGATCAGCGATAACGGCAATGGCATCGATGAGAGCGTCCAGGAGAAAATCATGCAGCCGTTCTTCACCACCAAGGAAGAGGGCAAGGGCTCGGGGCTGGGGTTGTCGATGGTGTATGGCTTCGTCAAGCAATCGGGCGGTACTGCGCGCATCCATTCCTACCCAGGCGTTGGCACGACGGTATGCCTGTATTTTCCGGCGAACGACAGCCAACTCTGGGTCGAGCAAACGCCTGCGGCCACCTCGCTTCAAGGCGACGAGCGCATCTTGATTGTGGAGGACCGGCCCGAAGTGGCCGAGCTCGCGCAGGAGGTTCTGTCTGACTACGGTTATCGCACCGACATTGCGCACACTGCCGCCGAGGCGCTGGACCGGCTCGCCGGCACGACCTATGACCTGGTGTTCAGTGACTTGATCATGCCCGGCCAGATGAATGGCGCGGAGCTCGCGCGCGAGATAGCGCGCCTGTATCCGCACACCAGGGTGCTGCTTACGACGGGCTATGCGAAAGACTCGTTGGAGCGCGCGGATATACAGGTGCATGAATTCGAGCTGATTGCCAAACCCTACCAGCCCGCTGATTTGCCCAGGAAGATTCGCAGCTTGCTCGACACAGCGTGGACAGCGCCAGCATCAGGTTGAGGGCCATCACCAACAGAATCGAGAAGCCGAAGATCGAGCGCGCCCAGCGCGCTGGATCGACCCGGCGCACGCCGCTGTTGGCCAGCGCCAGCCAGTAAGCGCACAAGGCGCTGATCACGGCGAAATACGGTATGCCCATCTGGGCCACCACTCCCAGCAGCAGGGGGCCGACGCAGAAGGCCAGGGTGTACGCCTCAGTGCGCCAGCATGTTGTGGTGAATACTGCCCATGATCCATAGCGAGAGCCCTACCAGCAAAAGAATGATGACCGCCGAAAAAATCAGTGCAATCAGGTTCCAGCGTTGTTCCTCGGCCGTATCCAGATGCAGGAAGAATTTGAGGTGGACCACGATCTGGATCACCCCCAGCGCCACCACCAGCCAGGCGGTGATGGTGCGCGGAAGCGAAGGGAACATCACCAAGGCGAAAGGGATCAGGGTCAGCAGCACCGACAGCAGGAACCCGACCAAGTAGGAACGGCTACTGCCATGGCTGGTACCGGCGCTGCTGTGAATCGGACTTTGTTTGTACATGTCACACCACTCCCAACAAATAGACCACGGTAAAAACGCAGATCCACACCACGTCCAGGAAGTGCCAGAACAGGCTTAGGCAACTGAGCCGGGTGGCGGTGGTGTTGGTCAGGCCTTTCTGGCGAATCTGCACCATCAGCACAGCCATCCAGATCAACCCCGTCACCACGTGCGCGCCGTGGGTGCCGACAAGGGTGAAAAACGCGGTCAGAAACGCGCTGCGGTCGGGTCCGTAGCCTTCTGCGATCAGATGGTGGAACTCGTTGATTTCCATGGCGATGAAGCCGGCGCCGAGCACGAACGTGAGTCCCAGCCAACGCAGCACCTGGCTTTGCTGGCCACGGTTCATCGCGAGCATCGCGTAGCCGTAGGTGATGCTGCTCAACAGCAGCAGCATGGTTTCAAAGAGCACATAGGGCAGTTCGAAAATATCCACGCTCGAAGGACCGCCGGCCACGCTGTCGCGCAACACTGCATAGCCGGCGAACAAGCTCGCGAACAGGATGCAGTCGGTCATCAGGTAGATCCAGAACCCGAAGACGCTCAGCGAACCCGCGTCTTCATGTCCGTGTTCCTGAATATGAGCGACGTCTTTTTCAATCACGATATTGGACATGGATCAAGCCTCTGCCAGGTCTTTGAGACGTGCCGTTTCGATGCGTGCCACCTCTTGCGCGGGCACGAAGTAATCGGTGTCTTCGTCGTAGCTGCGCACCACGAACGCGACCACCGAAGCCACCAGCCCGAACGCCGCCAGCCACCAGATGTGCCAGACCAGGGCGAAGCTGCAGATCAGCGCGAACAGGCTGATCACCAGGCCCGAGGCGGTGTTGCGCGGCATGTGGATGCTTCGGTAATCGGTATGGCTGAGGGTGCTCACGCCGCGCTCCTTCATGCCCCAATAAGCGTCCAGGTCATTGACCTTGGGTTGCTCGGCGAAGTTGTACAGCGGTGGCGGAGAGGCGGTGGCCCATTCCAGGGTGCGCCCGTCCCACGGGTCGCCAGTGAGGTCGCGGTATTGGTGGCGGTTGCGGATGCTGACGAACAGTTGCAGTGCCTGGGCGGCCACGCCGCAGAGGATGATTGCCACGCCCAGCAGTTCCAGCAGCAGCCAAGGCCGCCATTCCGGATTATCGAAGTGGTTGAGTCGGCGGGTCATGCCCATGAAGCCCAGTACGTACGACGGCATGAACGCGAAATAAAAGCCGATCAGCCAGCACCAGAAGGCGATGCGGCCCAGCTTGTCGTTCAAGCGGAAGCCAAAGGCCTTGGGGAACCAGTAGGTCAGGCCGGCCATGTAGCCGAACACTGCGCCGCCGATGATCACGTTGTGAAAATGCGCGATCAGGAACAGGCTGTTGTGCAGCATAAAGTCGGCGCCCGGTACTGCCAGCAATACCCCGGTCATCCCGCCGATGCTGAAGGTCACGATAAAGCCCAGTGTCCACAGCATGGGGGTCTCGAAGCGCACCCGGCCACGGTACATGGTGAACAGCCAGGTGAAGATCTTCACCCCGGTCGGCACCGCGATAATCATGGTCATGATGCCGAAGAACGCGTTGACGTTACCCCCTGCGCCCATGGTGAAAAAGTGGTGCAGCCACACGATGAACGACAACACGGTAATCGCAATCGTCGCCCATACCAGCGACACGTAACCGAACAGCCGCTTACTGCTGAAGGTCGCGGCAATCTCGGAAAACACCCCGAACGCCGGCAGGATCAGGATGTACACCTCCGGATGCCCCCAGGCCCAGATCAAGTTGACGTACATCATCGGGTTGCCGCCGGCTTCGTTGGTAAAGAAATGCATGCCCAGGTAACGGTCCAGCGACAGCATCAGCAGGGTGGCAGTAAGAATCGGAAACGACGCCAGGATCAGCACCGAGGTGCACAGCGCATTCCAGGTGAACACCGGCATCTTGAACAACGTCATGCCTTCGGTACGCATCTTCAAGATCGTGACGAAGAAATTCAGCCCCGTCAGTAACGTGCCGATGCCGGATATCTGCAATGACCAGATGTAGTAATCCACCCCGACCCCGGGGCTGTAGGCCAACCCGGATAACGGCGGATAGGCGACCCAACCGGTTCGTGCGAACTCACCGATCCCCAATGAGACGTTGACCAGCGCGGCACCGGCCACGAACAGCCAGAAGCTCAGCGCGTTGAGAAACGGGTAGGCCACGTCGCGTGCGCCGATCTGCAACGGCACCACAACGTTCATCAGGCCGACGACGAAGGGCATGGCCACGAAGAAAATCATGATCACGCCATGGGCGGTGAAGATCTGGTCGTAGTGTTCCGGCGGCAGATAACCCGGCCCGCCACTGGCGGCCATGGCTTGCTGGGTGCGCATCATGATCGCATCGGAAAAACCGCGGAGCAGCATCACCAGCGCGACGATGATGTACATACAGCCGATCTTTTTGTGGTCCACCGATGTGAACCACTCGCGCCACAAATAGCCCCATTTGCGCTTCCAGGTAATGGTGCCCACTATCGCCGCGCCGATCAGCCCGATGAAGGCCAGCGTGTACATCACAATCGGTTCAGTGGTTGGAATCGCATCCCATGAGAGTTTTCCGAACATTGCTATTGCTCCTCGGCCAGTAAACGGGTGTGTTGATCGACGCGCTCTCCAGTGCCGCTCAATGGCGCTCGCCTGGTTTTATTGGCCTTGTTCATGCCTTCGTATTTATCGACGATGTCCAGGAACAGCCGCTCCTGCACTGCCGAGTAATAGGTCACCGGGTGCTTGATGGTGGGCTTGGCCAAGTGCGCATAGCTCGTTTGGTCAAGGGTTGTGGAGGCGCCCTTGACCTTGTTCACCCAGGCCTGGAAGTCGGTGGGGCTTAATGACAGCGTGGTGAAATGCATGTCGGAAAAACCGGGGCCGTTGTAGTTGGCGGCGATCCCTTTGAACTCGCCGGTCTCGTTGGCGATCAGGTGCAACTTGGTCTGCATGCCTGCCATGGCGTAAATCTGCCCACCCAGCGCCGGTATGAAGAACGACGTCATGGCCGCATCGGAAGTGATGGTGAAACTCACCGGCGTGTGCACCGGCAAGGCCAGTTCGTTGACGCTGGCGATGCCCAGGTCGGGGTAGATGAACAGCCACTTCCAGTCGGTGGCCACCACTTGGACGTTGATCGGTGGCGTGTCCGAGTCGAGCGGGCGATAGGGGTCGAGGGCGTGGGTGGTTTTCCAGGTCACCCACCCCAAGGCGATGATGATCAGCAGCGGCACGCCCCACACCACCGCTTCGATTTTGTGGGAACTGGCCCAGCGCGGTGAGTAACGGGCCTTTTTATTGGTGGCGCGGTAGCGGTAGGCGAATACGAACATCAATACGATCACCGGCACCACAACCAACAGCATCAGGCCCGTGGCGAGGATAATCAGGTCGCGTTCATCGGTTGCAACCTGCCCTTTGGGGTTGAACACCATTAAGTTGCAGCCGCTTAACAAGAAGACGCTGGCGAGATATGCCAGGCAATAGCCAATCGCTCGTTTCATGCCTTGCTCCTGTATTGAAAACGTCCGTTGTGACGGCGCCGAAACTCCGGCGCCGGTGTTCGCAAGTTGATTAAGCGAAACGCTGGCGCTGCGCTTGTTAGTGCGTGGCGCGATCAAGTGCATAACACCAGGCAATACGGCGCCGCCAGTGGAAAATCTGCATCCACTGCCCGGATCTGTTGACTTTTTCGGCCGCTCTGCGGGGCGTGTTTCACCGCGCTCCCGAACATTTTGAATAGGCGTTGGGGGGTTGGTTTAACAATTTGTTACTTCGCCTGACGAACGGCTTAACAAGCGAAACGGCAATAGACTTTGATGGGCGCATGACGTAGTTGGCCTTGGAAAAAAGACGGAATCCCTGTTGGGACATTCAGGTCTTACTTGAGGGTCAACCCACTAACGGCCCGGGAGAATAGTTATGTTTATTCGGGGTAATACCTATAAAGCATGGGCAGAAAAGGCATTGGAAGAGGAATGCTTTACTCAGGAAGTGGAAAACGGTTGCCATATCGAAGTCAGGGCCCGGGAGCGCGAAGACGCCGATATCGAAGTGTTGGTCAGCGTCTATACCGCGACGGGGCAATGCGTGGTCGAACGCACCAGGCAGTTGCCGGGCGCCGAATGGACCATGCACGACGCGCTCAAGCGCGGCATTGATCAGGCGGAACGGATCGCTGGCGGGGAATCGGGACGGCTGCCTTGCGCCGACGCGCACCTGCACGAGGACGATTAACGGGGCGCCGTGAAGTTCAAGTTACGCACCGCAGCGCATTCGAGCGCGGCGAAATAAGCCGCCGTTGCGTATATAAGTTCGGCGCACTAGTCACCGGCTCGCCGAATAGCGTTACGGCCCTATGTACTGCTCGAAAAAAAGCCCGTACGGAGTACGGGCAAGACAGGAGTTTTTACCAGAGCCTGGAGGGAACAGGCTCAATAGTAAGAAGCGCTAAAGTGAAAACGGTTTTGTTTTTTTTCATGAGGTGCCGACGAATGGTCATATCCCGGCGGGGCCGTAAGTGGGCGCAACTAAAAATACACATCAAAGAGGAAAAATCTGAACCTTCGCGCTGCTCCAATAACAAAAATCAGAAGGAGGGCATATGAAAAATTCTTTATATATTATCGAGTACGAATACCATCATAAGCCGAGATCTTTCATTATAAGAGCGGAGGTTATGAATAATGCAGAAGCGTGGCATTGGGCATCTTGCGATGCTGGGATCGGTATAATTCCGCGGTCACGCCATGAAAAGATCAAGCGGGTCAGCAGACCCCTTGCAGAACGCTACGGCCTGGAGAATGTCAGGTGGCGTCCTTCTGGCAGTATTCCATTTATTGCACAGCCCTATGTACCGCCGCCCCCTGAATGAGTGTAATTTTTAACAAATAAACTCATTTGAGTGTGGTGTTGGTTTGAGTCAAACCTTACTGTTTTTTCGACGTTCCTGCAGCATGCATAATTTGATGGCGCTGCGTTGAAGGGCGTCCATCATCAAGTCCGCCAGATACTGTTGCCTGCATTGCGGGCAGAGCATCTCGGCGGCTGTGGACACCAGATAGGAGGGTTCGTCCGTCGTCGGCTCCAAGGGCTGTTTACATTGGGCGCACTGGCCGTTCGCGTGTAGACCAGACATGTTCGACTCCTCCCTGAATTAAAAGCTCACTCACAATCCATGATGAGTTGAACGATTTCAATAAAAAAAAGGAAGAGTTTCAAACAAGCGATTAATTGATGTTAAAACGCCAATATTGGGGTTTCAGTTTAAAAGCGCTAGGAGTGAATGAAGCTGCTTACAAACTCTGCCTGGATGACCGGTAGTTCGATCCCATGGATCAAGCCGGCTGTCATGGCTTGTTGCGGGTCGAGAATGCGCGGCGCCGCGATCAGGTACTTTTCTGTTTCGAGTTTTTCCTTTGCATCCTGGGTACGCTCTTCGACGATGCGTGCATACAACTGCAAGTCGTAGTCAAGGCTCATGGCGTATTCGGACATACGCGAATGGTCGACGGCGCCTTGCACATGCCAGTGAAACGGATGAAACAGAAACTTGCTGTGCTTGCACGCCGTCCTGCGCTCACCGGCCAGAAAGATGATATTGCCCATCGACTCCACGGTGCCGAGGTTGTGGGTGTGCACCGCGATCGGCAGCGCCAGCAGGAAGTTGTACATGGTAAAACCGTAGCTGCATTCGCCGCCCATCGTGGCGATGTTCACTACCAGGCCCGAAGCCTCTTGCTGAACGGCCAACGAGGCTTTTTCGATGAGTTGGCTGCAGGTAGAGGCGGTGACCGGCCCGGTAAAGTTAATGACGTGTAAAGGCATGGTGTCTCCCGTCCATCAGGGCAGGGGAGCGCGGCTCCCCTGCATCAAGCACATCAACTGTTGCGTCCGCCACCATGGCTGTTCTGGCCGCCTTTACGGCCAGCTTCCGAGGCTTTCTCACGGTCGTTGGCAAAGTTGCCGCCACTGTTCTGACCGCCTTTGCTACCGGCGTCGGCGGCGCGCTCGGGATCATTCTTGAAATTGCCGCCGCTGTTCTGGCCACCCTTGCTTCCGATCTCCTGATAGAACTCTTTGTCATGTGAAGCCGAAGTTGCCTCGCCACCTTTCTTGCCGGCTTCGTTGACGCTCATTTGATTTTGCTTGTCGTTAGTAGTCATCTCAGTCATCTCGTCGTTATGTTGGTGATATATCTTTCAACTCGATCTACAGGTAGTTAAATACTGATGGTCGCTCAGGTTATAAATGCCTTTCGTACAGCGGTAGTGTTTGCGACGCATCGACAGTTGCTTCAGCCAGTTCGACAACGCGCCGATGTTCGTAACACGGCATTGTGTTCGCGCGTAGGCTTGCCCTCGGTTCAGTTCGCACTTGTGTGCTCGGTTTGTGAGGTAAAACACTTCGCTGATAGTCAGCTGATGCCCCCATGCTTAGTTCTCCTCTGCTATTAAGAGAAGGGGCAGCATGGCTGCCCCCTTGTGACTGCTGTTACTACTTGCGGCCGCCGCCATGGCTATTCTGGCCACCTTTACGGCCAGCTTCCGAAGCCTTTTCACGGTCATTGGCAAAGTTGCCGCCAGATGCCTGGCCGCCTTTCTTTCCCGCCTCGGACGCTTTTTCGTGATCGTTGGCGAAGTTACCTGGGTTTTTATTACTGGTCGTCATAATGCTACTCCAACTGTAATTGAGGTTTCGCTTACGCCCGTTTATTGCAACGGACATAGTTTCCGATAAGGGCGGCCTTCGAAATGTTTCGGGATTTTTTAAAAAGGACGATGAACGGTCTTTGGCTGAAGAAAACTTGTACAGATGCGCGGTGTTCGCGCCGCTTCGTATAAGTTTTTACTCCAAGTGGGGTGGGAGTGATATTAAATTAATAGCAATGGCTGCCGCTTCGCTTAGTGTGCAAAAATAGTTTTAATTGAAAGCTCTTGCACGGGTCGACTACCGAACCTACATCACGGAATGTTAGAGGCTGTATGCCAAATATATAGGTATGAAAGAGACTGATCGTGGGGCGGTGCTGGACAGGAAACAGCGGCTGGCTGCAGAGGAAGCCCCGCTCCTTGAGCGGAACGGGAAAATCCTCTTATCCCAACTAGCGACGTAAGCAACACAATTTTTCGATCAGAACAATCAACGATTCGTGGGCGACCGGTTTGCTCAAATGGGTGGTGAAGCCCGACTCAGCCGCTTTTTTCTGGTCACTGCCGGCCCCGTAACCGGTGAGGGCGATGGCGGGGACCTGGCGCAGATGACCTATCGCGCGCAGCTTGCGCATCAGCTCATGGCCATTCATTTTCGGCATGCCAATGTCCGAAATGATCAAGTCGTACTGTGCATCGCGGGCTGTTTCCAGCGCGGTCTGTGGGTCATTGAACGCGTTAACCTGAGCACCCTCCATCTCCAGCAGCAGATTCAGCACTTCAAGCACCTCGCAAGAGTCATCCACCAGCAACACCTTGACGCCATGGAGGCGTTCATTCTCGTCCTGTTCAGCGTCAGAAAGTGGCAGATGATCCTGTTGTTCGCACAGCGGCAGCCATACCGAGAAGGTGCAGCCAAAACCCAGCCCCCTGGAATGAACACTGACCGAGCCTTCATGAGCCTCCACCAGTTGGCGTACCAAGGACAAGCCTATGCCAAGGCCCTCGCGTTGATGCGTCTGATGCTGGTTTTCTGCCTGCCCGAACAGATCAAAGATCTTCTCCAGGCTGTCATCCGCCAGGCCGATGCCACTGTCGATCACGTCCAACTGGGCGCGCCCCTCCGAGCGGCTCAGCACCAACTGCACCTGACCGCCCTCCGGAGTGAATTTCAGCGCGTTGTTGACCAGGTTCCAGATCACTTGCTCAATGCGCGTCGGGTCGACGTCGACGATCAGGGATCCATGATCCGAAGGCGTTTGCAGCGTCACCTGACGACGATGCCCGTCGGCGAGCACTACGCCATGGATCTCCCTCAGCGTGCGAATCAGATCAACCCGTTGTCTCTTCAGCTTGAGCTTGCCCGTACGCACCCGTGCGACATCCAGCAGGTCGTCAATGATCCGTGCCTGGCTGGACACGGCCTCGCAGATCGTATTCACGGCTTTGATCGCCGGGCCCGCCGCCTTGGTAGCGGGCAAGCGACGCAGTAACTCGGCGTTCAGTTGGATGAGGTTCAGTGGATGTTTGAGTTCGTGCGACATCACCGCGAAAAACTCGTCCTTGAGATGACTCTTCGTCTGGGTTTCCATCAGGCGCTGGCTCTGCTCATCCTGAGTGCGTTTGTGGCCGGTCAGGTCGCGGGCGATCTTGACGTAGCCCTTCAAGCTGTCGCTCTTTAACTGCGTGACCTCACCGCTGCAGTAGAACCGACTGCCATCCTTGCGCACATGCCAGCGCTCATCTTCACCGCGACCATGTTCGCGGGCCGCGCGCAGCTCGCTCTCGGGTGCGCCGGCGGTGCGATCCTCCGGTGAAAAAATCAAGTCGTAATAGGCGCCCAGCACTTCGTCCTTGGTGTAGCCGAAGATCAGTTCTGCACCCGTGTTCCAGTCGGTGATGGCGCCGTGGTCATCAAGGATGATGATTGCAAAGTCATGGGTGCTCTCGGCCACCAGACGCATGCGCTCTTCGCCCAGGCGCAGTTCCTCTTCGGCCTGGCGCCGCTTGGTGATATCGATGAAGGTCAGCACCGTACCGTCGATGTGATCCTCGCTGGAGCGATAGGGCAACAACCGCGCGATGTACCAGCGGTTGTCCTTACCGCTGATTTCCCGCTCGATCATGTTCAGCGACTCAAACACCGTCGTAGCGTCTTCGGTGATTTGCGGGTAATCCAGGCGGTGGGTGATGTCCATCAACGAGCGCCCAGTGTCCACCGGGAGCATGCTGAAAATATCGGTGGCGCGGGGCGTGAACCACCGGATGCGCATATTGCGGTCGACGAATACGGTGGCGATGTCGGTGGAGGCGATCAGGTTGGTCAGGTAGTCATTGACCTTGTCCGTCTCTTCTACCTTGGTTTTAAGTTCATAGTTGACGGTCAACAGCTCTTCATTGATCGACTGCAGCTCTTCCTTGCTGGTTTCCAGTTCTTCGGTGGCCGAGCGCAATTCTTCGTTGACCGCCTGCATTTCTTCGTTGGAGGCCTTGAGTTCTTCGCTTGAGACTTCCGACTGTTCGATGGTGTCCTGCAAGTGCAGCTTGGTGCGTTGCAGCTCCTGCTCCAGGTTGCCCATGATGGCGTTTTCAGCATGGCTGACGGCGGTGGATTCGGCCTGTTGGAGGTCGATCGGGCTTTCCTGGAAGATCACCAGCACATAGTCGCTTTCGGTCGCGTCATCGCGATAGGGGCGGGCGGTAATGTCCACCATGAAGAGCGCCTGCTCGCGCTGAACGCGGATCTTGCGGGAGGTCACAGGCATGTTCGATTGCTGGACCTGAAAGAGTGTGGTGCGGATGTCGAGGCGCAGGTCGGGATGAACCAGTGCCAATAGGTTATGCGTTATCTCACCCGCCACATAACGCAGGAACCGCCCGGCACCTTCGCTCATGTGCAGGATCTGCGCGTGGATGTCCACAATAACGCTTGGCGGTGCGGCTTTTTCCAGGGCCCGCAGATGAATATCCGCGAATGAAACTTTGTTGGGGGCCTTATTTTCAGTCGCGATCGACGCGGTGCTTGGGCGCAAGTAGCCGCCTCGCGGCATGGTCGGGACGCGGCGCATAGCGGAGGAGCCGGCACGCACCCGAAAAATGCGGTTTCGTTTGTCGACTGGCACAAACAGGTCCAGGCAGCCGTCGGCCGACTCCGAGGAACCAAGGAACAAATAGCCACCGGGGCGCAGCGCAAAGTGGAACATCTGCAGGATGTCGCGCTGCACTTCGCGGTCCAGGTAGATCAACAGATTGCGGCACACGATCAGGTCGATCTGGGAGAACGGCGGGTCGGCCAGCAGGCTGTGTTTAGCGAACAAAACTTTCTCGCGAATTTCTTTACGCACCCGATAGTGCTGGTTTTTCTCTTTAGCAAAATACTGGCGCAACCGCGGTGGCGGTACGTCGGTGATGATCGCCTCGGGATACACGCCGTTGCGGCCGTGGGTGATTGCGCGCTCGTCAATATCGGTGGCAAATACCTGCATCTTGGCGCCGCTGGCATCCAGCGCCAGTTGCTCGGCCACCAGCATCGCGAGGCTGTAGGCTTCTTCGCCGGTGGAACAGCCGGCCGACCAGATGCGCACCTCTTCACGGTGCGGCACGCTGTCTTCGAGTGACTTCACCAGGTTAGGTACCACGTCACGCTCAAGCGCTTCGAAGGCCTCGCGGTCGCGGAAGAAGTTGGTCACGCCGATCAGCATATCGCCGAGTAGCGCCTTGGTTTCGTCTGGGTGCCCCTGGAGGAAATTGTAATAGGCCGCCAGGTCCGGCTGGGCGGTTACTTGCAAGCGACGCTCAATACGGCGCAACACTGTGGCGCGCTTGTAATGCTTGAAGTCGTGCCCGGTACTGGCGCGTAGCTGAATCAGGATGTCCAGCAACAGCTGCTCGGCCACGGCTGCATCGCGTTCGGATGCGGGCGGGGTGGTTTTGATTTCGGGATCGTTGGCGGTGGGCAGGATGATCGATTGAGCATTGCGCCACAGCTCCAGCAACTTCTGGGGCATTTCCACCACGGGAAGCACGAGATCGACCATTTGCGTTTCGATGGCAGCCCGCGGCATACCATCGAACTCAGCATCTTCCGGGGCCTGTACCAGAGTGATCCCGCCTTGCTCCTTGATTCGAGAAAGGCCCACCGCGCCGTCCGCTCCGGTCCCTGAAAGGACCACGCAAAACGCCCGCTCTTTATGCGCATCTGCCAAGTCGCGAAAAAACAGGTCGATGGCAATGTGCGAGCCGCCCTCGCGGGTTGATGGGGTTACCGCTAAATAGCCATCATTCATCTTCAAATGGTGAGCCGGCGAGATGACATACACCTGATTCTTTTCGATGGGCGTCGTGTCGTTGACCTGTGATACCGGTAAGCGGGTCGACTCCTGGATAATCTTGTCCGCCACGCTTTGATGATCAGGAGACAGGTGCAGAATCACCACGAACGCCATGCCGCAATCTTTGGGCATATGCTCGAAAAACGCTTTTACTGCTTGCAGCCCGCCCGCAGACGCGCCAATCCCAACCACCGGAAAATCCAAGTCACTGGGAATCAGATCCTTGCGTTGCGGAACGTTAGGGGACCGCAGGGGGGCAGACTTCATAAATACCAACCTTGGTTAACTGCGCACGCGAAGAGCGTGGAGGGGAAAAATTAAGCGAGGGCGAGGGCTGAACCAAAAGTGAAATATAGCGGAAAACCTGCGTGCAAAAGAATGCCTCGAATCGCTAACCCTATAAACCTTACCTTGCGGTTGAGGCACGCCACCTTCAGAAGGTTTATTCAGACTGACCAATGGTTCTGCCGCGCCTGAAGGGTTATCCGGTTTTTTCAAAATCCATCTGAACTTACCCTTCCGGCCCACCGTCGCAAAAGTAACCACAGCCAGGGGCTGTGATACTTGGCCGGGCGTCGGCCCTGTTTTCGACAGGGCTGTCAGCTACTTTTTTCGCTTGGCGCGGTGAATGCGCATCCACTCTTGGTAAGCGGCAGTGCGTTGCGCATCTGCGACTTTCTTCGCTTCGATAAAGCGCGCCCACGTCTGCGCATCGCCGCTGTAGCACTCAATGATTTTATATGCCAGCGCATCCAGTCGATCGGCTTCGAAAAACATCTCGTTATTTCGCGCGACCTCATCTTCCCGTGCTTGTTTTTCCGTATAACCAAGTGCCTGGCTGTTCATCATGTAAGGCCCTCCGACCACTGAACCTGTGTCGCGCCGCTCCAACGTACATCGGTAATGCCGTATTTTTCCGCCATCGGTTTAGAGACTCGCTTGAGGGTGTGCTGGCTAAATCTGGGTATGACGGCGACACCTGCATCGCAACTGGCCCAATGCCAAGCCTCGGCATTGTTCATTTGCGCTGCGCGCACGATGAAGGACTTCGGTTCACCGTGAAGCTGATACTCGATGGTAAATAGATTGTTCTGTTTCATGAGACCTCCCTATGCTCATGAATTACAGATATTTGACGTCAAATAAAATTCAAAAAATTGTCCGACAACTCGATGGATGAGCCTGGGCGTTCATTACGACCTCAGTCGTCTACTGTAAACGTGAGCCACCCGGGCGCATTCGTGGGCCGTTCGATATCGACGATGACGCCACTCACGGTGGAGCCATCGGGTAAATTGACCGTGACGAAGTTCGAATTACCCGGCCAATCCAGTGGCTTGTCGAAGTCCAAACGCGCAATCGTCGGCTTTCCGCTGCTACTCATTTGGATGTTTACGCCGTTGTTAAAGCGTTCATCCGAGGGTGTCCCCAAATGGCGCGAAGCAGTAATCACATTGGCAATACCTTGGAACTCGTAAGACATGCTGATTTACCTCAATTAGACGGGGCGGCTGCCCCCGATTCAGTTATGCGGCTTCAACTCGGCGCTCGCCGCTGGCGGGCCTAAACAGGTTGCCCGACGAGGTCGCTGAATGGGAGGCCGTTGCAGGGCGGTGCGGGTGAGCCAGCCGGATGCCAGGACTCATTCCGGTTGCTGAATCAATCATCATGACATCCTCCTATCGCTGGTCTTGCGATAGAGAAGGGCCGGCAGATGATCGTTCAATCCAAATGGCTGAGTGGCGCGTTCAGTGCTGATGGGCCGTTACAGTCGGATCGGTGATCTGGATAACGGTACCCTGTTGCCATGCGTCCGCACCGGGTGCGATGGGCGGGGCAACTATATCGACGCGAGTCTTCTTCTTTTCGGTGCTGTCGATACCCATTCGCTGATCTCGCTCGGCGACCATCCGAGGGTCGGCCTGGCCATCGGTGGTAAACCCCATCATCAATTGCGGCGCACCCATCGGCAGGCGTTTGTGGAGATCGGTATGCCAGGTATGCCAGGTCTTACCGTAGGTATGTACCAGTTTTTCCATCAAGGCGTGCTCGGCCACTTCGGGGATTCCCGGCGCGACCAGTTGTCCTGATTTCACTTCGTGCACGTGGCTGTGCCAAAGCGCCTTTTCAGGGGCAGGCAGTGTGCTGAATAACTGCTCGCTGATGATGTATTCCACGCCCATCAATTTTGCATCCTTGCGATTGCCGTCGTAGATCACGCATTGAATCACTTCTTCGTTCAGAACCGCGCAGTAGTGATGCGCTTCCATCTGCACATCGGGATGGCCGTTATAGAAGTGAAAACCGTCCAGATAGGCGTTCAATGCATCAACAGGCGGACGAGATTGGAGCAGGGCTGCACCGGCTTCCAGGGTTCGGGTTGATGGCGTAGTCGGTTTACCGGGCGCCCCCACATTCGAGGGGGAATCATTGCCAGCGCAGGCGCTTAGCAGGGTAAAGATTGCCGCCAAGGAAAACGATTTGGCCATTCTGGCTGTCGTGGTAGTCATTGTCGTGGGTTCCATCCTCTTGCCTTCTCTCAAGCTGATTGGGGAAAGAGCTTCAGTAGGGTCCGGCATATGAATTCCTGTTTATTACCCTACAGATGAACGCCTGGAAGACTGTCTCGACATGACCATTTCTTCCAGTATTTCCCGTATGAGCCTATTGATTCCCGATTCCCCGTGATAGTGGGCGCGATTGATATTTGCGATGGTGAACTGATCAGCGTCGTGCGCCGTTACGGTCACCGAAAGGCTGCCGTCGGGATTGAACGCACAGTTGACTGCGCAGTTAGGAAGGCGAGCGCAAAGGGCTGTTTCAATCTCAACTTTGGTAAGCGTGTCCATGGGTTCACCGGATTAAATGCGTAAACACGACAAGCCTAGATCAGAATGCCACGGCGTAAATGCTAGCAAGATAATGGCGTTGCGCGACGTTCCTTTCTGGAAGGTACCGCTCGTCAGACATGGCTCGAATTTCTTGAACATACGGTTTGCTCTCTCGGCCAATTTAATCAAATAGGTCTAGCGCGGTGCGATGATCGGTTTTGAGATTTCGCGCCGTATTGACTCACTCGCCAATAGGTAAACGATCATGAAAAAGTTGAGTATGTGCTTGGGCTTTTGCAGTGTATTCATGCTTCATGGATGCTTTGACAGCGCCGATAATGCAACCAAAGACAACTCCAGCGGTACCAAGTCCTCTGTACAGATGCAGGAAGGAAAGGCCGACGAGCGTAGCCAATAATTGATGGCCCGGCCGTTGTGAACCGTTGGGCCAAAACCCTTTTACGACAATAAAAATATTGGGTTTGGATGCTCCAAAAATGTACGCAATGTGCTCAGCAGATCGAGGCGCTGAATGAAGTGAGCTAAGGGCTTAACTGAAGTGACTACATGGCATGGGGGGAGGGGGGCGACCACCGATTGACGTTGGCCCGCCTCGGTGACCCTGCCTGGGACTTCCGGTACCTACTGGTGCATCTCCGTCACAGACATAGTGAATACCAGCTTGGATCTGCCAGCGTTGGAATAGGAATGGGGGACGTCGGTTTTGGCGACTGCCGAACTCCCCGCAGGAATGACCAACTCTGTTTCCCCTACCACACATTTCAGCGTGCCTTTTTCCACATGAAACAGTTCAAGCGTGCCCTGAGGATGCCCCTGTGAAGCGAAAGACTCGCCTGGGTGCATTTCCCAACGCCACAGCTCGATCATATTAGGGCCGGAGGTTCCCGCCAAAAGGCGCGCCGTTCCTCCCTGATCCCCGGTCCAGAGCGTGGGGATGTCTTGACTGTCGATGATATGGGCGGATGGGGCTTCGGTCACATTGACGATGTCTGCAACGGACAGGCCCAACGCGGCGGCGATTTTGCAAAGGATGCCGATACTGGGGTTCGCCGTACATTTCTCTATTTCGACAACCATTCCTTTGCTCACGCCAGCGCGGCGGGAAAGCTCATCCAGCGTGATCTTCTGCGCTTTGCGCGCCTGTTTGAGAGTGCGCGCAACGGCCAGGCTGACGGCTTGAGCATCAGCGCCAGGGGTAGTCGACAGGCTGGTATTGGTGGTCATTGATGAGGTCATGAGGAAAAAATGTGCTGGGATTCTCGGCCTTTATCAGCAGCTCCGTCAACCGGATCATCCGTTATAGTAGATGATATTGGTCATTATATTGACTTTGCTGGTCGTCAGTGACTAGCATGAAATGACATTAAGATTCCTGGAGGTTTTTGATGCTGTCCGTACTGCCGTTAATCGATCCAGCCGTTGCCCAGTTGGTGCCGGAGTTCAGGGCTCTGAGCATCGTGGTGGAAGCTACGCCACTGGCTCATCCTGAGGTGGCTCAGGTCGCGCTGGACCGTGCTTGCAAGGCCGTGCAGGAAGGTGGGCCAAGCTGGGGAGAAGCCCATTTGGCCGCATGGGCTGAGACATTCCGAAAGTTTGGGGCCAAGCCGCAACGCACGCCTTGTTCAGCTGAAGCGCTGCGTAAACGAGTTTTACGTGACGGCAGCTTGCCTAGCCTGGATCCCATCGTCGATCTCTACAACGCAATCAGCATCGAGTACGCCATCCCGGTTGGAGGGGAAAACATTGAGGCCTATGTGGGCTCCCCACGGCTCGTAGTCGCAGATGGCACTGAGCCTTTTGACACGATGAAAGAGGGGGCTCCTGCTTTCGAGTATCCGGATGCCGGCGAGGTTGTCTGGCGCGATGACAAAGGCGTGACCTGCCGTCGCTGGAATTGGCGGCAAGGCGTCAGGACCCGTCTCGGTGCTGACGCGAAGAGCATGTGGTTCATTCTGGAGAGTCTGCCGGCGATGCCGCTTGAAGCCTTGACGGAGGCGGGTGACAAACTCATCGAAGGGTTGCAGCAAATGATGCCGGGCGTCCAGATCGAAAGCTCACTGATTGGTCCTGGGGCCAGATAGCCGAAAGATCATTTTCAGACCATACCTAGAGCGCTTTTGAGTCTTGGATTTTCAGTAGTCGCCCTTTTTCACACCACGAATTTGTTAACCAAATGATTCAGGTTAACCGCCAGTTTGGACATTTCGCCACACGCACTGGCTGTCTGGCTGGCACCCGCAGCACTCTGAGTTGCCAGCTCGCGAATACTGACCAGATTGCGGTCAACCTCACGAGCAACATGCGACTGCTCTTCAGAGGCCGTGGCAATCAGGAGATTACGCTCATTGATCTGAACAATGGCCGTGGCTATTTGATCCAGCGAGGTGCTGGCCTCTTGAGCAACGCCAAGTGATTCGGTCGCCAGGTCCTTGCTCGTGTTCATCGCCTTTACAGCCAGGTCAGAGTCGTTCTGAATGGCAGCGATCATCTGCTCGATTTCTTGAGTCGATATCTGGGTGCGATGGGCCAAAGCCCTTACTTCGTCAGCAACTACCGCAAACCCACGGCCTTGCTCGCCTGCGCGTGCTGCCTCGATAGCAGCGTTCAAAGCCAAAAGGTTGGTTTGTTCTGCAATCGCCCGAATCACCTCGACAACTTTAGTGATGCTCTGTGCACGATCTGACAAACCTTGAATTTGTTCGCTTGTGTTTTCAACGTTAACGTTCAGCTTTTGAATGGAGCTCAATGTCTGCGCCACTCGGGCCAAACCTACCTCGGTATAGCCTTGGGTGCGCTTTGACTCTTCTGAAGCTGACTCCGCGTTACGAGCGACTTCATCAACAGCAGCGCTCATTTCCGTGACAGCTGTGGCAGCCTGATTGACCTCGTCATTTTGGGCGACAAGACCCCGACTCGACTCCTCAGTTACGGCTGTCATCTCTTCTGACGCAGAGGCCAGTTGGGTGGATGAATCGGAAATCTGCATAATTGTAGTGCGCAGGTTTGTCTGCATCTGCGCGAGCGCCTTCAACAGTCGCCCGACCTCATCCGTCCCGCTGACCAAAACTTCCTTGGAGAGGTCACTGGCCGCGATACGCTCTGCCACAGACAGGGCATCGTTAATCGGAGAGGTGATACTTTTTGTCAGTAATAATGCCAATCCAACCGTCAAGATGACCACGCCCGTTATAAGGCCGACAACAAGCCAAAAGCCATTGTTATAGAAGTCGGTCGCGTTTTGCCCAGCCCTCGCCGCACCTTCATCGTTAAAGGTGGTCAACTCCTTGATCTGCTGCTCCATGGTATTCGTCAGGGGACGGATGTTGTTACTCACCTGACTGACCGCGGCCGCTATGTCCCCCTGTCTCATCAACGGTTCGAGAATATCCAGTTGTTTGGAATAGGCATCGGCGCTGTTTTTTACCGGTGTATAAAACGAACGCTCCTTATCACTCGCGATCAGAGGCTCATAATTCGCCACTGCATCGATGAACGCTTTGCGGTAGCCAGGGAAGCTTTCAATATTCTTTTGAAGAGACTGAGGGTCAGCAAGGCCTCGCTGTGTTTCGAGCCTCAGACGAAGTGTCGCTTTATCCATCAACGCCGTTTGTCGGATGCTAGCCATCCAGTTGAGTTCGACGTCTTTTTCGGAGTCCCTCAGCTTGCCCATCTGCAGAACTGCAAATGCGCCGAGCACAAATACCAACGCAATAATTAGCGCGAAAAACAGAGCGGCGCGTGGTGCTACGTTGAGGTTTCTAAGGCGCATTCGGGATTCCTGTTTTCCAACTGTGGTTGATACGTTCGACAGGCTATCGACCCAAAGTTGGGAACCTTAAGGATAAGGCCGGAAAGGCCATGTGGTTGCCGACACAGCGCCGGTTGAAAAAATTCAGTCTGGGTTAAGGCGTTGGCGATAACGCAAGGCCAACCGCTGCGCTTGATGGGGTGGCGAATCCCGTTCCGCTTTAGCACTTGCACCTGGCCGGTTTTCGTTTTTGCGCCTGTGAGTGTGCAAACCTCCTCGTGCGACAGAAAATGAATATCCATACCTACCTTCCGCCGCGCGCAGTGGGTCGCGCTGTCTTGATGATGTGGATGACTTTGAAGGGGAAGGTTATTGCGTGGTGACGCGAGTAATCGAAGTGCGGAGCGCGACGAGAAGGGCCCGTGATCCGTTTCCAGACTGTCCAGCAGTAGTGGTAACGTCTGCGCTGTCATCCCTGGAGACGGCCAAATGAATCATCAAAGTCCAGCTAACGCCACAGCAACAAATGCTGGCAAGGTAAGTACTGCCCACCCGCCTATTTGGTATTACGGCCCCGAAATACCAATTATCGGAAGCAATGGTATGGGCGTTTTTGGCTTCACCCTTGCGCTGCTTCTGCTTTTACCGGGCTACGGGCTTGCGACGTTCCTTTTCACAGGGCCGGACGTCATTCATGGTCTGCAGCCTAACCATGGTGAAGGCCTCACAGCGTCATCCTTCATTCTGTTAATGCTGGCCAGTGCAGTGCTCATTGGTGCGTTCTTTGCTTGGGTTGTCTCTGAGCCTCAAGTGCAGGCCTTCACGTTCGACGGAAATCAGCAACTGCTGACCCTCACCATAACCCGCCGTTGTCGAAGCCCCATCGAAGTACGCGTCCCGTTTAGCGAAATCATCTACATTTGCCCTTATGTGATGAATTCGTTTGCTCATGATGGACATTTTCACGTCGCGTATCGCGGAGCGAAGGGCAAGGTTTTTGGGTATCGTCTAGGGGACGGTACTTCTCTCGAAAATATTGAGTTTCATGGGGCGTGGTTGCGTGGAATGGTAGGAGAGCGAATGTGCGAGCTGACGGATCTCGACGACTGAAAGCAGCCTAAAGCCTGTCTGAGCTACCGCACTATTGGTCGGCCCATCAGGTGTTCATTAGTCATACGGCATTCCTTGCCGGGCCATGCCCGGGCGGCGGAGTGGGAAAACTCAAACGCTATATGCACATAGAGCAGTCGAGACGTGAAAGGTTTGGGAGTGGTGTTCGTCGGCAGGACGCCGGGGGAAGGGAATTGCGGAGCAGAAAAGATAAGGGCCTGCCCAGGTTTCCCCGGCAAGCCCTTGATATCCTTGGTGCCCGAACCCGGAATCGAACCGGGACGCCCTTACGAGCGGGGGATTTTAAGTCCCATGCGTCTACCAGTTTCGCCATTCGGGCGGTAGCGCGATGCAGCAGGGTTGGGAATATATAGATCCAGGCGCGTATGCGCAAGGCCGCACAGCAGCTTTGTTGTGCGCGGGCTAGGGTGAAAAAGCTCGAAAGATCAGTGATCTACGGAGGCTTTAAGAGAAAATCAAGAGGATTCCCACGGCTTGGGAACAAGACTCATACCAAACAGCCGTAGCGATATTCCACCTTGGCAGCCCGTCAATGCATCGGTTGACGCGCCGTATCCGCAAACGTTCGTGTATGGCGCCAACCTGTTCAAGGCGAAACCTGGACGCTACCCTGCCACTCCCCTAATCATAAAAAGGAATGAGTGATGAGTGTCCAGACTCTGCCCCAGGAAGGCAGTTGCCGCTGTAGTCGTGTGCGTTTCAGTGTGAGTGAGGCGCCTGTGATCACCATGGCCTGCCATTGCACGGGGTGTCAGAAAATGACCTCCAGCGCGTTCTCCCTCAGTGCGTTGTTCCCGGCCAGCGCCTTCACCGTGACTCAGGGCTGTCCGGTGATCGGTGGCCTGCAAGGGGTGGACCGTCATTATGTGTGCCCACATTGCATGAGCTGGCTGTTTACTCGCCCCCATGGCATTGATGAGTTCGTCAATGTGCGTGCGACCTTGCTGGATAACGCCAGCGGGTATGTGCCGTTCATGGAAACCTGGACCAGCGAAAAACTGCCCTGGGCCACGACCCCTGCGGTCGAAAGCTTTGCGCAACTGCCTGAACCCCAGGACTTCCCGCGTTTGATGCAGGCCTACGCCGTGTTCAGTGCCCGTTGACGTCAATCGATCAATGCCAGCAGGTCCGTGTCGCCGACATCCACCCCGGCTTGAGTCAGCAGGGTCGTCGCCTGGCCCCGATGGTGGGTCTGATGGTTGAAGAAGTGCAGCAGCAGGCTGGCAAACGGCTTGTCGGCGGCAACGCCACGCATGTTGTGGTAGTGCAGGCGTAGGTCGAGGTCGGGCTCGCGCAACAGGTTGGCCCAGTCGATGATCAGTTGGTCCAGCCAGGTGCGGCGCGCCGCCAGTGCGCTCAGGTCAGCGAAGGCCAGGTGCTTGAGATCGACAGGCATGGCAATGGCCGCCAAGGGGGCCAGCGCGGTAGAGCCTGCAGGGTGTTGGGCGAAGCGCTTGAGCCAGACCGTATCACCCAGCACCAGGTGGTTGAGTGTGCCCAGGATCGAGCCGAAAAAAGCCTGGCGATCCGCGCGTAACTGCGCATCTGAAAGCTTGGCGGCGGCCTCATAGACCTTGCGGTTCATCCACTGGTTATAGGTCGCCATCAGTGCGATCTGCTCGATTCGGTTCACGGGTGTTCCCTGGTTGGCTGCGCGCCCGCTCGGCGGTCATGGTGTTCCGGCAGCGGCGGGCTATGGTTGTTGAACGCCAATACTACGCCAACGCGTCCTTCCAGACAGTCGACCAGTTTGATGGCCCCGAAGCCGAGGCCCACAGCCATGCAGTGTTGCGCGCCTTGATTGCCATCTGCATCTGGAGCAACAGGCCAAGGCCTAGAACCGCAACGTAGCGCCGGTCGTCAACCATTGTTCACGCTCGCCGATCAGGCTGCGCCCAACCACAACGTCCACATCGACGTATGTCCCGAGATGCAAGCGTGGCCCGGCCTGCCATGCCTGGTCGCCGCCGGCCTGACCATAACGCTCGGCGATCAGCGTCAGCATCGGCACCGGCTGATACTCAAAACCGGTGCCCCAGGTCAGGCGGTGTTTTTCATCGCCGTCGTTATAGGCATGGGCCCAGCCGGCATTCAGATTCAGGCGCAGCGGCGCCAGCGGCTGCCACGTCAGGGGGACGTTGAAATCCGCGCCGTCATACGCATGCCTGCGGTCCTGGGCAAAGTGCGCGCCGCCGGCAATCGCCAGCTGCAGCCCAAGATCATCCCGTGACAGCATCTGGGCCTTGAGTTGCGGGCTGAGCTGGCTTTCGCCGCTGGCACGTGACAGTGCTGCGCCCCATTGCACCGCAGGCATGGCACTTAACGTACAGGCCGGCGACAGTGTTTCGCTGTGGCTGCTGCCGTCGTGGCGATAAGCGCTGTACCAGGCGTCTACGTTGCATTCGCCTGGCGCGTTGATAGCACCGTCATCGACCACATAGGCGCCGCCAGCCGCATTGGCCTTGGATATCACGGCGATGAGCAAAATAAAGCCCAGCGTCAGGCCGATAAACATTAAGTTATGCCGCAATGCACGGCGTTTAGCCGGCGGCAACAGCAGCAAGCTGTGGCGCACATTACGGCCGTGACGCGCACGGTATTTGGCAAACCCGTCAGGGCGTTTTGGAGTGTGTGGGGTGTGCATGATGCACCTCGCTTGAGTTCAGCTTTCTACAGTCAGCACCGAAATGCCGCTGGCTTTGGCCTGGCAGACCAGCTCCGATGTGTCCTCACCACCCGGCAGGGCGATGACCACATCCGGGCGGCTGTCGGTCAGCATGAAGTGATTGCGCTGGCGTTCGGCCTGCTTGCCATGGCGTTGCCAGTTGGGCGGGTAACGCACCACGTCGATCCCGATTTCCCGGGCCCATTCCTCGATGTCACTGCCGAGGAACTGGTTGCCGCCGTGGATCAATACCTTCACCGGGCGCAGGCGGTGGTAAGCGTCCAGCACGTGGCGGGACTTCTTGGTGTCGGCGTAATGACGACCTGCACAGATCAAGATGCGCATAGTCCGGCTCCTTGTGAGGCACGGCGGCGGCCCGGCGACCGCCGCCGTTTAAACGGCAGGGGTGATCAGTACCACTGCTTGAAGCGGCGGATGTAGATCGTTTTCATCAGTTGGGCCACGCAGCAGTAGCTGACCAAGGTGCCCACCAGCCACGGAAAGTACGCCAGCGGCAGCGGTTGCAAGCCCACCAGGGTACCCAGCGGCGAGAACGGCACGTAGATCCCCAGCACGATCACCACGCAGGTCATCATCAACACCGGCCAGGCGGCTGTGCTCTGGAAGAACGGGATCTTGCGGGTGCGCAACATATGCACCACGAGGGTTTGCGAAAGCAGGCCTTCGATAAACCAGCCGGACTGGAACAGAGTCTGCATCTCGACGCTGTTGGCGGCGAACACGTACCACATCAGCGCAAAGGTGGTGATGTCGAAGATCGACGAGGTCGGCCCGATCCACAGCATGAAACGGCCGATGTTTTTCGCATCCCATTTGCGTGGCTGGGCCAGGTATTCCTTGTCCATCTTGTCCCACGGCAACGCCAACTGGGAGATGTCGTACATCAGGTTTTGCAGCAGCAAGTGGATTGCCAGCATCGGCATGAAGGGGATGAAGGCACTGGCCACCAGCACCGAGAACACATTGCCGAAGTTGGAGCTGGCGGTCATGTTCAGGTACTTCATGATATTGCCGAAGGTTTCGCGGCCCTTGAGCACGCCTTCTTCCAGCACCATCAGGCTCTTTTCCAGGAGGATGATGTCGGCGGATTCCTTGGCGATGTCGGTGCCGCTGTCCACCGAGATGCCGACGTCGGCATCGCGCAGGGCCGGGGCATCGTTGATGCCGTCACCGAGAAAACCCACGGTGTGGCCGTTGGCTTGCAGGGCCTTGAGCACACGGGACTTCTGCAGCGGCGTGAGCTTGGCGAACACCGTACGTTCTTCAACGTGACGTGCCAGGCTGGCGTCGTCCATCAATTCGATCTCCGCCCCCAGCAGCGGCCGGCCGGGCTCAAGGCCGACCTGACGGCAGATCTTGCTGGTGACCACCGCGTTGTCGCCGGTCAGCACTTTGACCGCTACGCCGATCTGTTGCAGTGCAGCAATCGCAGGGCCGGCGGTTTCCTTGGGTGGATCGAGGAAGGTCAGGAACCCCTGGATCACCAGGTTGCGTTCATCGCCGGTGGTGTGCTGCTGGCGTGCCAGCGCCTTGGGGATAGTGCGGGTCGCCACCACCAGCACCCGAAAGCCGTCTTCGTTGTAATCGTTGGCAATCGCCAGCAGTTCCTCGCGGCGGCGTTCATCCAATGGCACGGCGGCGCCGGCGTCCAGCACATGGGTGGCAATGCCGAGCATCTCTTCCACCGCGCCTTTGCACACCAGCAGATGGTCGTCGGCCGCGTCCTTGACCACGATGGACAGGCGACGGCGGACGAAGTCGAAGGGCAATTCATCGACCTTGCTGTAGGCAAACGGCACCTGGAATTTCGGATTCTGCTCTGAAAACTGCACCACTGCCTGGTCCATCAGGTTCTTCATGCCGCTCTGGTGATAGCTGTTGAGCCAGGCCAGGCACAGCACGGCATCATCGCGTTGGCCAAAGGCGTTGACGTGATGTTCGAGGATGATTTTGTCCTGGGTCAGGGTGCCAGTCTTGTCGGTGCACAACACATCCATGGAGCCGAAGTTCTGGATCGCATTCAAGCGCTTGACCACCACTTTGCGCTTGGCCATGGCCGTGGCGCCCTTGGCCAGGTTGGCGCTGACGATCATCGGCAGCATTTCCGGGGTGAGGCCCACGGCCACCGCCAGGGCAAACAGGAAGGCGTCGCCCCAGTCACCTTTGGAGAAACCGTTGAGGAAGAACACGATCGGCACCATCACCAGCATGAACCGGATCAACAACCAGCTGACGCTGTTCACTCCACGGTCGAACGCGGTCTGCACCCGTGAGCCAACAATCGCCTTGGCCAGGGAGCCGAAATACGTACGCGCTCCGGTGGCCACCACCACGGCCCTGGCCCGGCCGCTGACCACGTTGGTGCCCATGAAACAAATGTTTGGCAGGTCCAGCAGGTTGCCTTGATCGGCGCTCACCGGGCTGGCGGATTTTTGCGTGACGTCGCCCAGGGTGTCGTACTTCTCCACCGGCAAGGCTTCGCCGGTGAGCACGGCCTGGCTGATAAACAGATCGCGGGATTCGATCAGGCGGATGTCGGCGGGGATCATGTCACCGGCCGAAAGCTGCACGATATCGCCGGCCACCAGGTCGCGCATCGGCACTTCGCGCAGGGTCGGTTGGCTGCCCACCTGCTCACGGCGCAGCACGGTAGCGGTGGTGCGGACCATGGCTTTCAAGGCCTCGGCGGATTTGGCCGAGCGGTGCTCCTGCCAGAAGCGCAGCAGGCTGCTGAGCAGGACCATGGTCATGATAATGATGACTTTGGTCGGGTCAGCGTCTTCACCTGCCTGCATCGGCAGCCAGCAATCGGTAAAGAAGCTGATGGCGCCCAGGGTCAGTAGTACGTAGATGAACGGGTTGTTCAGTGCGTGCAGGAACTGGATGAGTGCATGGGGCGGCTTGTCGTGGGCAACTTCGTTATAGCCTTCCCGTTGCAGGCGGGCAGAGGCGTCCAGTTCGGTCAGGCCATCCTGGGTGGCACGGACGTTGGCGAGGGTGGCTTGCAGGCCGTTGTGGGCTTCGCGGGCGGCACGCATCGACAGTCTGGTGCCTTCGTCGATGCCTTTTTTCTTGTTCAGTGGCGTGTTTTTTACGGCGCTCATTGTTTGTACTCCTGTCGCCGGCTCTCGACAAAACATACCGGTACTTACCTGATTACAGGCGAGCAACAGCATGCCGGGCCGCCAACTTGGCGATCGGTTTAAATAAAGTATTCACATCACTTTTACAGTGCCCGCCAACAGCGTGTTAGTTAACTAACACGCAGCGGGCTACGACTGGCTAAGTCCATAAAGAACTCCAGGGTGTTAATAAGAAAGTTGCTGTTTCCAACCAGCTCAGGCGGCGCGAGCGCTCACATACAGACCGAGCATCAAGCTGGCTTGCTCCAGGCTGGAAACCTTCGGTCTCTGCGGGTCTTGAGGGTCGGCGTGGTCCCACTGCTGCACCAATTGGCCGCTTTGCGGGCAGATACGCCAGTGCGCCAGCGGGCGCGCTGGATACACTTGAGGGGAGGGTGCAACAAAGGTCGGGCGGGCCGGGGCAAAGCCTGCGGGCGCCCGGCACAGCTTGGCGCGCAGGGCTGCGGCTAGCGTGCGTACATCAGGCAAAACAAGGAGTTGGAAGGTCATAACACACCTCGGGACCGGACGGGCATCCGGCGAGGCAGTTACGGTGGAGCATCAAGCTCTAGCGCAGCTTACCGGACCGGGGAGGCGAGTCCTGTCATATTCTGGGTTTGGCGCCCGACGCCCGCAAACGCGGTGCTCGGACAGCGACTAGATACTGTGTCCATTGGCTTCTTTTGTGAGGTTTAAAAAAGGCCCCAGTTGCGGGCAGGGGCAATCTACTCAGGCGCTTACAAAATGTCAACGCATGATTAATTAAATTACCCAGTGTTCAGAGTTTATTCAGGCGAGAGGCGCTGGAAGTTACGCGATATATAACTTCATATACCTTGTGCCGCGAGAATCGCCAGATAGATCAATACCAACCCGCAGGTGCCATAACTGATACGTTGCCACAGGGGCGAAGCATTCTTGCGCAACAGGTTCACCAGCGCTGCGATCAGAAAGCAGGACAACACCGATGCCAGCATGAAGCCGGCAAAAAACATCAGGGTCTGCCCATGACTGGGCGTGGCGCCGACGATGCCGGACAACGCACTGCCAAGAGCGCCCCAGTAAACAATGTTTTTCGGATTAGCCAGGGAAATCGCCGCGCCCACCGCCAAGGCATTCTGTCCGGAACTGGCCGGTGCGTTGCCGGCTTCTGGTAACTGCCACGCATCGATCAGGCTGCGTACGCCGAGCCACGCCAGGTACAGCGCGCAGACAACGGTCAGCGGCACACGCACGGCGTCATGCTGGATAAGCAGGGCAATGCCGGTCAGGCCGATAACGGCCCAGACAGCATCACCGACCAGCGAGCCGATCTGCACCATCAGCGCAGGGGTAAAACCGTGCAGCAAGCCTCGTCGCAAGGTCTCCGCCAACACGGCGCCAGGGGACAGGCAAAATACAAAACCGAATACCAGCGCGTAGAAAAAGATTGTCAGCATGCCCGCGATCCTTCCAATGAGGAGGGCAGTGTGAAGCGCGGGGCGAAGGTTGTCTTGAACCAGATTGCGCTGCTCAGCGTTTCACTGCGCTCTGGTAACGACCCGGAGTCATGCCGTACGCCGCGCGAAAATGCCGATTGAGGTGGCTCTGGTCGGCAAACCCTAGGTCCTGGGCGACGTCCGACGCGGCGGCGCCGTTACGCAATAACCCCTTCGCACGGCGGGTGCGCAGTTGCATGGCCCACTGGCGAGGGCTGAGTCCGGTCTCTTTTTGGAAGGCCCGTAGCAGGTGGAATTTGGACAGCCCCAACTCGTCGCCGAGGTGGTCCAAGGGCAGCGAGTGATGCAGGTGCTCGGCCAGCAACTCCTGGGCACGCAGGACCATGGCTTTACCTGTCGCCGTACTGCCGGGCAGGCGTACGCCACTCATGGCAACCACCTCACCGAGCAGCACGACCATGGCGTCTTCATTCAGGTCACGGACCAGCGCATCGGTGCACAAAGCGCCTTTCACCGCCGCTGCCAGGCGTTGCGCGAGCAGTGGTTGAACACATAACGAGCGATCAAACTCCAGATGCGCCAAGCCCAGGTCCGCTGCTAATTGATCCGCAGTGACATAAAGGCTGACGAACTGCCACGGTGCGCCATCCGCCGCACCACCGCCTTGAATCTGCCCAGGGTTGTACAGGGTAATGCTGCCCGGCCCGGCGTCGAACTCCCGGCGGTCCAGCCAGACTTTTTCCTCACCGACCAGGTTTACGCCGATCACACATTCGTCATGGCTGTGGCGGGCGAAGGTCAGGCCGGTGCAGACGGTGCTGCTGACTTCGTAGTGGCCCAGCCAGGCGTGTTGCATCGTGCTCATTGCGCAAGCTCAGTCAGGAAGTGGGCATGAGCATACGCTGGCAGCACGGGCCAGATCGACTATTGATTGACCCGTGTGAGTCATTGCGTTCTCCCGCTACAACGCGGCGATACGGGATAACTCGACCTTCAGTCGGGCAGGATCGAGACAGGCAAACGGCAGGGCGAAAAACGCCTGGCAGCGACGTTCGATGATCGTGAGCGTGGCCTTGAACGCTGCGTCCACGCAAGCTTCATCGCCGTGGACATCCGACGGGTCCTCTAACCCCCAGTGCGCCTTGAGCGCCGGCCCGAAATACACCGGGCAGGCTTCGCCGGCGGCCTTGTCGCAGACGGTGATAACCAAATCCGGTGGGCTGCCTTCAAAGGCGTCGTTGCCCTTGCTGTACAACCCTTCGGTACTGATGCCCGCAGCCTGCAGGGTGCTCAGGCTGCGCGGCAGCACCTCGCCCTTGGGAAAACTGCCTGAGCTGATGGCCTCGAAACCTTGCGGTGCGAGGTGGTTGAACACTGCTTCGGACAAGATGCTGCGGCAGCTGTTGGCGGTGCACATGAACAGGACTTTCATTGCAGTCTCTCCGTCAGACACTCAGGCGCAACGCGAGGGCGGCGAGGGTGATCAGCAGCACCGGCAAGGTCAGCACAATCCCGACCTTGAAGTAGTAGCCCCAGGTGATGGTGATGCCTTTGCGTGCAAGGATATGCAGCCATAGCAGGGTGGCCAGGCTGCCGATGGGGGTGATTTTCGGGCCCAGGTCGCTGCCGATCACGTTGGCGTAGATCATCGCGTCCTTGACCACGCCCACGGCATGGCTCGACTCGATGGATAGCGCGCCGATCAAGACCGTCGGGAGGTTGTTCATCGCAGAGGACAGCAAGGCTGTCAGCACCCCGGTGCCCATGGCCGCGCCCCAGACACCGTAAGTGGCAAAAGTATCAAGCCAGGTCGCCAGGTAGGTGGTGAGGCCAGCGTTACGCAAACCGTAGACCACCAGGTACATGCCCAGGGAGAAAATCACGATCTGCCACGGAGCTTCCTTCAGCACTTTGCGCGTGGAGATCTTGTGGCCCTTGGCGGCGATCACCAGCAGGAGCACAGCGCACACCGCAGAAATCGCGCTGATCGGAATGCCCAGCGGTTCCAGTGCAAAGCAGCCGATCAACAGGATCCCCAGCACCCACCAGCCGGCACGGAAAGTGGCGCGGTCATGGATGGCGCTGGCGGGGTCTGCAAGGTCGGCGGGGTCGTAGGTGTGCGGGATGTCGCGGCGGAAGAACCACAGCAATATGGCGAGGGTGGCCGCGACGCTGACGAGGTTGACCGGCACCATCACTGCCGCGTATTCGTTGAAGCCGATCTTGAAGTAGTCCGCCGATACGATATTCACCAGGTTCGACACCACCAGCGGCAGGCTTGCCGTATCGGCGATAAACCCTGCGCCCATGACAAACGCCAGGGTGGCCGCCCGTGAAAAACGCAGGGCCAGCAGCATCGACATGACAATGGGGGTAAGGATCAGCGCCGCGCCGTCGTTGGCAAACAGCGCCGATACCAGCGCACCGAGCAGCACCATATAGGCAAACAACCGCCGACCACGCCCGCGGCCCCAGCGCGCCACATGCAGGGCGGTCCAGGCAAAGAACCCGGCTTCATCCAGCAATAGGCTAATGATGATCAGCGCGACAAACGTACCGGTGGCGTTCCAGATGATGTGCCACACCACCGGGATATCGCCCAGGCTGACCGCGCCGCAGGCCAGGGCCAGGATCGCGCCGAGGGTTGCGCTCCAGCCAACGCCGAGGCCCTTGGGCTGCCAGATGACCAGGATGATGGTGACGATGAAAATGGCAACGGCGACAAGCATGAATTAACGCTCCGGCAGCTCAGCAGCGATGCTGGCCCGTAGTGGTCTGCGATCATGGGGAGTTGTATGGCGGTTAGGGAATATACGTATTTCCCCATATTTCAGCCAAACTTTGTTTCAAATTGACCTGGATCAAACACCGGCAACTCAGCCACAAGTGATTGAAATTAAAATGAAACACGAATGTCCTAAAGTGCCCGCCCATTGCTGAAGAAGGAAGACCCCGCGTGCCCCGTGCCACTCGTAACCTGCGCAAGACCTTGGATTCCGTCGCGGAAAATAACGAAACCGCGGCGTTCGACCTGATGCGCGCCGTCGAGAAACTCGGCGATGAAGTGCTACGCCAGCGCCTGCTCAATACCATTCACCGGCTTAATCAGGATGCTTACGAGCTGCGTGAGGCGCGCGATTCGGTCGAATGGGTTTCGGTCAAACTGGCGTGATGGGCCAGTGCAGTCGTCCATATTCGGTTAACTATTCATAGGAACCAGTGCCGGTGACAGCGCCAATCGGATGCGGACATTCCTGAACCCGATAGGTATTGACATGCTACCTCCCATCGCGTTTCCCATCTGCCATCCACACCGACCGCGCAACAGGCTGGTTTATCGCCTGCTGTGATGCAGCCTTCAATGCCGACCCTATAGCCCCCCAACGGGCAGTTCCGCGTACAGCGGATGTGCGCAATATCGTTCAAGACAATCTTGATACCGGCAGGCATGCTTGGCGACCCCCAGCCGACGAGCCTGTTTCAGATGCCCAATGCCTTGCCTCTCCACGCGTTTTCCCGCGGCGCAATTGCAGTGATTCCCTTGTCGTTGGCCTGTGCACCCTGGGGGTTGTTGGCCGGTTCCATGGCCATCGATGCACAATTCACCCCGCTGCAGGCCCAAGGCCTCTCCGCCATTGTGTTTGCCGGTGCCGCACAACTGGTGGCCATTGGCATGGTCAAGAGCGGTGCCAGCCTGATTTCCATCGTACTGACCACGTTGCTGCTGACGTCCCAGCATTTGCTGTACGGCATGCATATGCGTCCAACGTTGTCGGCACTTGATAGCCGTTGGCGTATGAGCCTGGGGTTCCTGCTCACCGACGAGTTCTTCGCCCTGGTCAGCCACTATGACCGCCAGACCTTCAATCGCTGGTATGCCTTGGGCGTCGGCCTGACGTTTTATATCATCTGGAACCTGTTCACCCTGGCTGGCATTGTGCTGGGCAAAAGCATTCCCGGTCTCGATCAACTGGGCCTGGAGTTTTCCATTGCCGCGACCTTCATTGCCTTGATCACCCCCGTGGTGCGGGATGTGCCTACGGTGGTCTGCGTAGCGGTGTCATTGCTCTGTTCAGTGTGGCTGAGCTTCCTGCACTGGGAGTCAGCTGTGGTGGTGTCCGGCGTGCTGGGCATGAGCGCAGGCTTTGTCTGCAAGCGACTGGGAGTAGGGCAGCCATGATTTACCTGATGATTGTGGCCATGGGCCTGGTGGTGTTTCTCAACCGCTACCTGTTCATCGAACCTCGCCTGCCGGTGCGCCTCAACCGTGGCGCGCGGGAGTTTCTCGGGTTTGCGGTGCCGGGGATGCTGACAGCGATTTGCGGGCCGATTATTTTTCTTGCCGACCACCAGCTCAACCTGAGCCCGGCCAACCCGTATTTGCTGGCGGGTATCAGTGCGGTCGCGTTGATGTTCTGGACACGCAATGTGCTGCTCACGGTCGTGCTGAGCATGGCGCTGTTTTATCTGTTCCGTTGGTGGCTCTGACGCGCAGACGAAAAAAAGCCCGCGGGAGGGCGGGCAGAAGGGAGTCTTCAAAAATGAGCCAGGCCACTATAGGTGGCGTTCGCCTGCGTCACCGTGAAACAAAATTCATCCAGGCGCCAGTCAGTTGCGCGGCAATGCTACAGTCGCGTTTTTTTCAAGGAGGCGATGGCATGCACAAGGTGGTTATAGGCGCATTGGTCGTGGCAGCACTGGCCGGCTGCGCAGGTTCGAAGATGAACGAAGCGCGCTCGGGAGCGCCCTACAAGACCCTGGCATCGGACAAGGCCACGGTGGTGGTTGCCGAGTGCATTCAATTTGGCTGGCAGGATGAAAGCGTCTACGGCGTCGATGCCAGTGGCTTCAAGGAGCCGAATGGCGCCGGTGGTTTCACCGTCTATACCAGGGGCGGGGATTACTTTGCCGACGTGCAAAGTGCCGGTGCAGGATCGTCCATCAAGTACTACGCCGGCGAAGACACGATGCCCGCCAAACGTCGATTGGCAGCGCTGGCGACTTGTCTGTAATCCGTTGCCTTAGTGTTTTTAGGAAACGCCCGGCGGGACAGCCGCCGGACATTGGCTTATTATTCCCACCGCTTGCCCGGCGTGATGGCTCTTTACCGGTACACGGACGTCGAGGCCATACCGTCGGGCGAGCATCTTTAGCCCTTATCGCGGCATAAATCCCAAGTGCCAGCGACGCGGAATCTTCAGCGATACCAGCCCCAACACCCCAGCCAACCCACTGCTGACCAGCAACGCCTTCAGGCCCATGTGCTGCTCCAGCAACGCGCCAATGACTGCCCCCACAAACATGCCGCCCCACGGGATCAACTGCACCCGCCAGCCGTTACGCCTTTCCCCCAGCATCCAGCGACCCAGGCCACGACCAAAGCGTGACAGCGCCCCGGTGACATAGGTAAGGCCCACGGGCAAACCGTTGACCTCTTCGACGGCCGCATTGAGCATGCCCATTGCGATGATCGCCGCCAGCAGCGCGGGCAAGGTATCGTCTGATGGCCACAGCGCACCGGCGCACAAAAAAGCCGCGATACATAACAGCAAAGGCAGCGTATGCCGCCGGCCAAAGCGACTGACCACCACGCCCAATGCGTTGCCGACCACGAAGGTGGCGACCAGCAATAACAAGCGCCCCGTCAGCCCCAGATCGCCGGCGCTGATCGCTACGGCCAGGCGCGTAGTGTTGCCGCTCATGAACGAAACAAAATCGCCGCTGGCCATAAAGCCGATGGCATCGGTCATACCGGCCAACACCGAAAGACTGGCCACCAGCATCAAGCCGACTCGGCCGCGCCAACGCTGTCGATGGGCGAGTGCAGCATTGGCGTAAGGCTTGCGGGACGAAGGCAGCATAGGGCCGGGTTCCTCGGTGAGATTATCCGGCCACTACGGTAGGACGCTTTGCGCCCACACGCAATGACCTCAGGCAGCGTCCAGTCGCCAGCCATCCGGCGTCCAGCGCAACCGGTGGGTCGGCCGGATCGCCTGCACAAACGCCGCATCATGGGACACCACCACCATCGCTCCGCCAAACCCTTGCAGCGCCTGCTCGAAAGCCGTCACTGATTCCAGGTCCAGGTGATTGCTGGGTTCGTCGAGCAGCAACAGTTGCGCCGGCACATGGCGCCACAGGGCGATTGCCATGGCGGCTTTCAGGCGTTCGCCGCCGCTGAGTTGCGCGACCGGTTGGATCACGCGCAGCGCGTCCAGTTGCAGCAAGGCCAAGCGCGTGCGCAGCTCGGCTTCGGTCAGCGGCGTGCCCAACAGGTTGAGCTGCTCGATGATCGAGCGATGATTGTCCAGTAAGCCCAGATGCTGATCGATATAGGCACTGGGCACGTGCACGCTGCATTCCCCTGCGACCGCTTGCCGTTGGCCAGCCAAGACTTTGAGCAGCGTGGACTTGCCGCAACCGTTCGGCCCATGCACGGCGACACGTACCGGGCCCATGAGGTGGAGGTTGACGCAACTCGCGGGCAGCCATGATGATCGCAACCCGGGCCAGTTGTCCGCCGCTGAGTTGCTCGGCAGGCGTGTCGACACTCAGCTGCGACAATCCCGCTGTATCCAAAGCGCTGCGCAAACGGTCCGCGAGGTCCCAGCGTTCATCGATCGTCGCCAGGTCATCCACACTGGCGGAGCCTCTGGCCATACGATCCAGTGCCGCCAAGGTGTCAGCGGTTCCTGTGAGGCTGGCGACCGTATCGCCCGGCTCGACCACCACGGCCTGAGGCACAAACGCCACGCTCGCCCGGCGATCCAGCGTGCCGCAGGAGGGTGACAACTCGCCGGCGATCAACCTCGCGAGGATACTTTTGCCACAGCCATTGCGCCCCACAATGCCGGTGGGCGTAGGGTCGATGGACAGGGTGAGGTCTTCCAGCAGGGTTTCGCCATTGGCGAACTGGAAGTACAGGTGTTGCAGGGAAACCAAAGCGGGCAGCCGGTTGACGTGAGTCATCAGCACCTCCAAAGCAATGTCGAACAGGCCAACAAGCACGCGAGGCGGCTCGTTGCAGGTACATTCTGGAAGGCTTAGTGGTTCACGTCGGCGGTCATCCCGTGGGGCAGAAAGGAGGTAAAGCCTAACTCGCCTCGGCGAGCTGTTCAAGGAACATGGCCAGCGCGACTTCCTCTGCCTTGAGCCCTTTGCGCACCCGCGGCTTGGGCAATCTGGACAGCTCGCCCAGGCTGAAATGCTCCAATACCGCTGGGTGGATATAGCATTTTCGGCACACCGCTGGTGTATTCCCCAACTGCCGGGCAACGTCCTTGACCATCGCCACCACATGCCGTTTGGCGTCGGATTCCGGCTGCCATTCCAACTCGCGCAACACTGCCAGCGCCAGGGCGGTGCCGGCCCAGGTGCGATAGTCCTTGGCGGTGAAATCGGCGCCGGTGAGGCTGTGCAAGTAGGCGTTTACATCATGGGAACTGACGGTGTGTCGTTCGCCGTCTGCGTCCAGGTACTGGAACAGGTCCTGCCCCGGCAATTCCATGCAGCGCTTGACCACGTTGGCCAGGCGCCGGTCCTTGACGCTGACCTGATGCTCCACGCCACTTTTGCCGCGAAACTGGAACTGTATCTCGCTGCCATTGATGTCCACATGGCGGTTGCGCAGGGTGGTCAAACCGTAGGATTTGTTGTCGCGGGCGTATTGGGTATTGCCGACGCGGATCAAGGTAGCGTCCAGCAGCATCACCACGGTGGCCAGGACTTTTTCACGGGTAAAGCCAGGCTCGGCCAGTTGGGCCTCCAACTGCTTGCGCAACTTGGGCAGTGCGCTACCGAACGCTTGCAGGCGTGAGTATTTGTCGGTGTCACGGACTTCGCGCCAGCGCGGGTGGTAGCGATACTGCTTGCGTCCACGAGCGTCGCGCCCGGTGGCTTGCAGATGGCCACGCGGGTCGGCGCAGATCCACACATCGGTGTAGGCGGGCGGGACGGCGAGGGCGTTGATACGCTTGATTTCCTCGTCGTCGTCAAGGCGCTCACCCTTGGCATTGAAGTACTGGAACTTGCCGCGCACCCGCTTGCGGCGAATGCCGGGTTGGGTGTCGTCAACATAATGCAGGTCGCGGGGCAGGTCGGCGGGGATCGCGGAGTCGGGCATGGCGGGTTCCTTGGCAACAAATCAGGCCGGTATGTCTGATTGACCGCAGCGCTGTGCGGTCGTGCCAAATGCTTACGCCAGCACCGCGACTGCCTTGATCTGTGCCCACAGCGTCTGGCCCGGATGCAGTTGCAACTGGTCGCGGGAGAAGCGCGTGATGCGCGCCAGCAATGGCGTGCCCTCGGCTTCCAGGCGCACCAATACATGGGCGCTGTTGTCTGCGGGCGTTTCCTGGATCACCGTTACCGGCAGGCGGTTGAGGATGCTGCTCGGTTCCGACCCTTGCAGGCTGAGGCTCACGTCCCGTGCCTGCACCTTGACCCGCAGCGCGTGGCCCACGGCCATCGGTGCATGGGCCACGCGCATGGACAAGGCGCTGCCCGGCAGATGCAGGGTCAGCAACTGGTAATGCGCGTCGTAGGCAGTGACCGTGCCGTTGATCACCACACCGGCATCGTCGCCCCGTGCCAGCGGCAGGTCGAGCCGCGCCAGGGTTTCGCCAATCGGTCCGCTGGCCAGGGCCTTGCCGTCACTGAGCAGGACGATATGGTCGGCCAGGCGTGCGACCTCATCCTGGGCGTGGCTGACGTACAGCACCGGAATATCCAGCTCATCGTGCAGGCGTTCCAGGTACGGCAGGATTTCGTTTTTGCGCTGGCTGTCGAGGGCGGCCAGCGGTTCATCCATCAACAGCAGTTTCGGGCTGGTGAGCAATGCACGGGCGATGCCGATGCGCTGGCGTTCACCGCCGGACAAGTGCAGCGGGTTGCGCTCCAACAGGTGACCAATCCCCAATAGCGCCGTGGCCTGCGCCATGTCCACCCGGCGCTGTAGGCGGGGAATGCGCTTGAGGCCGAACTCCAGGTTGGCCCGCACCGACAAATGCGCGAACAGGCTGGCCTCTTGAAAGACATAACCCAGCGCGCGTTTATGGGGCGGTACGAACAAACCGCTGCGGCTGTCTTGCCACACGTCATCGTTGACCTGGATGAAACCATTTTCGGCGCGTTCAAGCCCGGCGATGCAGCGCAGGCAGGTAGTCTTGCCGGAGCCGGAATGCCCGTACAGCGCAGTCACGCCACGGCCTGGCAGATGCAGGTCCACGTCCAGCGCAAACCCGGAATAACGGAGTTGCAGGCGTACATCAATCATCGACATCAGCTCCAGCCCATCCTGGTTTTACGGCTGGAGTACAGCGCCAGCAACACGAGGAACGCAAATACCACCATGGCGCCGGCCAGCCAATGGGCCTGGGCGTATTCCATGGCTTCGACATGGTCGTAGATCTGCACCGAGACCACGCGGGTCTTGTCCGGGATATTGCCGCCGATCATCAGCACCACGCCGAACTCACCGACGGTGTGGGCAAATCCGAGGATCGAGGCCGTGATAAAGCCTGGTCGCGCCAGGGGCAGGATCACCGTAAAAAAAGTGTCCCAGGGATTGGCGCGCAGGGTGGCGGCCACTTCCAGTGGGCGAGTGCCGATGGCGGAAAACGCGTTTTGCAACGGCTGCACCACAAACGGCATGGAATAGATCACCGAACCAATCACCAGCCCGGCAAAGCTGAAGGTGAGGGTGCCCAGGCCCAGCCATTGGGTGAACTGGCCGAAGTAGCCATTTGGCCCCATGGTCAACAGCAGGTAGAAACCGATCACCGTCGGTGGCAACACCAACGGCAGGGCCACAATGGCGCCAATCGGGCCGCGCCACCACGATTGGGTGCGCGACAGCCACAACGCAATCGGCGTGCCGATGACCAGCAGGATCACGGTGGTCAGCGACGCGAGCTTGATGGTCAACCAGATAGCGGAAAAATCGGCACTCGATAGGGGCATTTACTTGGCCGGCTCGTAACCGTAGGACTTGATAACGGCAGCGGCTTTTGGCCCTTTGAGGTACTCGACCAGCGCTTTGGCAGCAGCGCTGTCTTTGCCTTTGTTCAGGATTACCGCGTCCTGTTTGATCGGATCGTGCATGGACGCCGGAACGATCCACGCCGAACCGCTGGTGACTTTGCCGTCTTTATAGATCTGCGACAAGGCAACAAAACCCAACTCGGCGTTGCCGGTGGATACAAACTGGAAGGCCTGGGTGATGTTCTGGCCCTCGACGAGCTTGTCCTTGACCTTCTCGCTCAGGCCTTCTTTCGCCAGTACCTGGGTGGCGGCCAGGCCGTAGGGCGCGGCTTTCGGGTTGGCGATGGACAGGTGCTTGAAGTCGTTGTTCTTCAAGACGTCGCCTTTGGCGTCTACATAGCCTTCTTTGGCCGACCACAGCGCGAGGGTGCCCACGGCGTAGGTGAAGCGCGAGCCTTTGACGGTATCACCTTCGCTTTCGAGTTTTTGCGGAGTGGTGTCGTCGGCGCTCAGGAACACTTCGAACGGCGCGCCGTTCTTGATCTGGGTGTAGAACTGGCCCGTGGCGCCGTAGGCCGCGACCAGTTTGTGACCGGTGTCTTTTTCAAAATCGGCGGCAATCGCCTGGATCGGTGCGGTGAAGTTGGCAGCGACGGCCACCTGCACTTCATCGGCGTGGGCCGAACCGAAAGCGAACGCAGCGACCAACACGGCCAGGCGTGAGGCGTGAATCATCATGGAGCAGCTCCTTGGAGATGTACGGCGTGGTATAGGTAGAAGGGCTAACCGCTATGTATGGGAATATATAGCGGCTAGCCATCGCCGGTACAGCGCAAAGTTGCTCCAGACGGCTGGACTATTTGAGTTTGGCCAGCGCGTGTTCCGCCAGCTCGCGGGTCAGGTCATAGGTGGTTGCGTCTTTGCCAAGGCGCAGTGCCTGGCCCGACCAGAGATTACTGAACCCGGCTTCGTCCTTGGCCTTGAGCGGCATCAATGCACCGCCAGCACGCGGAAACGCGGGAGCTGTCGGGTTGATTGCACCCAGTTCACGCATCACACGGTTGACGATGCCCCGCGCCGGGCGGCCGGTGAACAGGTTGGTCAGCGCGGTTTCGCTGGCCTGGGCATGGCGCAGTGCATGGTGATGGGACGCGCTGACCGTCGCTTCAGGGGTGAATAGATACGCGGTGCCAATCTGTACCGCGCTAGCGCCCAGGGCAAATGCCGCGACAATACCCCGTGCATCGCCAATGCCTCCGGCGGCAATCACTGGCACGTTCACGGCGTCGACAATCTGGGGTAGCAGGGCGAACAGGCCGATCTGCGTGTTGAGGTCGTCGCTGAGGAACAAGCCCCGATGACCGCCAGCTTCACTGCCCATGGCGATGATCGCGTCGCAGCCGTGCTGTTCCAGCCAGACGGCTTCTTCCACGGTGGTGGCCGACGACAGCACCTTGGCGCCAGTGGCTTTTACCCGATCCAGCAAGGTTTTTTCCGGCAGGCCGAAGTGAAAGCTGACGACTTCGGGCCGGAATTCTTCCACCACCTGGCAGGCGGCGTTATTGAACGGTGCGCGGTCACTGACCGGGGTGGGCGCATCAAAGTCTGCGCCCAGCTCGCGGTAGTAAGGCTCCAGCAAAGCCTTCCAGCGACGATCCCGTGCCACGTCCACTGCAGGCGGTTGGTGGCAGAAGAAGTTGACGTTGATGGGGCGCTTGCTGGCCTGGCGGATGGTCGCAAGGGCCTCGCGCAGTTGTTCGATGTTCAGTGTCGCAGCAGGCATCGAACCGAGTGCTCCAGCTTCGCAGGCCGCGATGACCATAGCGGCGGAAGTGGCGCCGGCCATAGGCGCTTGGATGATGGGCAGGTCGATGCCCAATAGGTCGAGAATGCGCGTGTCTGGCCAGGTGCTCATGGGATGCGTCTCCAGCGGTCGTCGGACTTTTCGCTGTTTTAGCAGGGCGTCCGCCATCCGGCCAGTCTGTTTTATTCACTGGACGACGCAGGGGTTTCGTGCGCGTTTAGTGGTCGCGTTCGCGGTCAAGCAATTGCCGCTTGCGCTCAACGCCCCAGCGATAGCCCGACAAATCACCATTGCTGCGCACCACACGGTGACAGGGAATCGCCACCGCCAGGCTGTTGGCGCCGCAGGCCTGGGCGACGGCCCGGAACGACTTGGGCGCGCCAATGCGCTCGGCAATCTGCCCATAGCTGGCGGTGTCGCCCACCGGAATGTCGCGCAAAGCCTGCCAGACCCTTTGCTGGAACGCAGTGCCGCGCAAGTCCAGCGGCAAATCCAGCCCCAGAGCGGGTGCCTCGATGAACCCCACGACATGGGCGACCAATTGCTCGAAGTCGTGATCGGCGCCCACCAGGTCAGCCTTGGGAAACTGATTCTGCAGGTCACGCACCAGTTGCTCCGGCTCATCCCCCAGCAGGATCGCGCACACGCCGCGCGTGCTCTGGGCCACCAGGATCGCCCCCAAAGAGCATTCGCCGACGGCAAACAGGATTGCGCTGTTGGTGCCACCGGCCTTGTAGTCGGTGGGTTTCATCCCCAGCAACTGGTTGGCTGATTCATAAAAACGGCTGTTGGAATTGAAGCCGGCGTCGTACAGGGCATCCGTCACCGTCTGCGTACCCTTGAGCCCGGCGCGCATTTTTTGCGAGCGATGGGCGCTTGCGTAGCCTTTGGGCGTCAGGCCGGTGACGGCTTTGAAGATCCGGTGGAAATGGAAAGGGCTCAGCCCGGCGAGTGTGGCGAGGGTGTTGAGGCTGGGCGGGGTAGCCGCCTGCTCAATATGCCGGCAGGCGTCAGCCACCCGTTGGGCGTCCTGCGCGGCGCGTTGTGTCTGGTCGCCGGCGGCACGTTTGCTGGGACGATAACCGGCGGCTTCGGCCTGCGCCGGCGTGTCGAAGAACTCGATATTTTCCGGGCGCGGCAAGCGCGAAGCGCTGCTGGGACGGCAATACACGCCGGTGGTTTTCACACCGTACACGAACAGTGTGTCAGCTTTGGAATCGCGGGCGAGAATCGCCGCCCAGCGCGGATCTTGTTCAGTAGTCATGTTCGGCACTCTTGACGGATCCTGGTCAGATTAGCCGCGCCTCACCGGCCAGGCACTCCGAAGCTTGCGCTCGAATTAGCCGGCGGTACGAAATGTCAGGTTGATGCGTTGTGGCCCCATGACCGGGTGCACACCTTCCTTGATCGGCAACACACCATGGAAACGCAGGCGATCAACGCCGCCCCAGACAGCCACGTCGCCATGGAACAGCGAGACCTTTTGGGTTTTGTCACTGCGCTGGTGACCGCCGAACAGGAAAACCGCCGGCAACCCGAGCGAAACCGAGACCACGGGCGCGCTGTACTGGCGTTCATTCTTGTCTTGATGCAGGGACATTTTGGCGCCCGGTACATAGCGGTTGATCAGGCAGGCATCGGGGGCGAAGTCGATAAAGCCGGCGTCGGCAGCGGCCAGCACGGCAAGTTGGCGCAACGCATCGGGCAATGCTGGCCAGGGTTGCTGACTGCGCGGGTTCAGTGGGCTGTAGCGGTACCCACGGGTGTCGGTGGTCCAGCCCAGTGCGCCGCAACTGCTCAACGCCGCCGACATCGTGAAGCCGCCTGGGGTGACCATTTGCCGAAACGGGGATTGAGCCAGCACGCGCCGCAGTTCTGGCAGAAGCCGCTCAATCCAGGGCAGGGCGAAGCCCCTTAACACGTAGGACTGTTCACCAATTTGCTCACGCCGAGCAGGTTGTTGCAGGGCGTCATCGGCGAACAGGTCGACAGTGGGGCCGGGCATGAGCTTACAGCGCCTTGCTCACGTTGATGTCGGTGATCACATCATCGGCATCATGGATTTTGTCCAAGGCTTTGCGGGCCTCTTCCGCACTGTTGGTCGTCAACTGGGCGAACTCGAAGCGGCGTTCACCGTTTAGCTTGTATTTGATTACGTATTTGGTGGTGGTCACGGCGATTTCCTGTGGCGTGTTCGGATCAGCTCAGCTTGGTGCTGGTACGACGTACGATGCGAATCTTGTGGGACAACGCGGGTTTGCGCGTAACGCTGATGGCGCGGCGGGTCACTACATCCAGGGTGATGTTCCAGAACCCGGTGCTGGGGGCAGTGATCTTGGCCGGAAACGTGTCAAACGCACCACCATGGTAAGTGTGGCGGCCGCCATTTTTAAAGCTGCGAAAATTCGCATCGCTCATCAGGCGGATATTGCAAGTCTGCGAGCATTCGATGACGACGATATCTCCCTCATTGAGGTGCTCGCGCTGGTGAATGAATTTCATGAGGTGTCTCCAGAAGGGCTTTTTCTGAAAAATCAGAACGATACGTAGGTTAAGATGGAGTTTATCAGCCCCAGCGCGTTTATTATCGGCCCGTCTTCAACGGCGTCGACAATTTAAAACAGTTATTTACCGAGTTATCAGGGATAAATCCTACGTGGGCGGGAGAAAATTACCATCCCGACTGTCGTAGGATCTTTAAGTGGAGATTTTGTATGAAGTGGAGTGTGTTGGTTCTGGCCTTGGCGATAGGTGGGTGTGCTTCGGTTGCAGATATCAAGCAGACCCCACCGACGCTGGCGGTCATTTCTGGTAAAAAACCCCAGGAATACGCGGCGTGTGTGGTGCATAAACTGTCGGCTACCCGCCGTCCGCCGCAGATCGAACCGCATAAGGACGGTGGTGTACAAGTGATTGTGCCGCAGAAGTTCTCGGCCGATCCTTCGGCAATTTTCGAAATTGATGAGCGCTCCAGCGGAAGCAGCATCAAGCTCTACGAGAGCATGTCCAACGTGCCGATCCGTCCGGGGGATGTCAAAAAGGCCGGGGAAGATTGCATTTCCGGCTGATGCCCTTGTGGAAAACCAGATATGAAGCGTGAACACGTCAAAGCCCGGCAGGCCGAGGGGCAAATCTCGGCGACCCATATCATCCAGAATCCTGCCGACCTGGGCGAGTGGATCGTCTTTTTCAAGAAAAGCGGCGGGCGCAGCTTTTTTCTGGTCGACGATCAGGACGAGGTTGAATCCTTCGCACGGCTGGATGAACTGACCGAGATCCTTCGGGAGCTAGGCATCAAGTTTGCCGAGATCCACTTGTAGTCTGTAGTTACTTGCAGACCACCACCACACTACGGTTTTTGAAATTGCCGACGTCCTGGCCCAAGGTCTTGTCGCTTTCTTTCAGCGATGGCGTGCCCTCTGTGCCAACGATGCGATAGCCGGTGCCGGCGCAGGAGGCATCGGCTTTTTCGTAGCAACTGGCCCAGGAGTTGGCTTCGCCTGAGCAGTCGATGGTCAAGCCCTGCTCGCCGTTTTTGAGGTAGACATCAGAAGTAGTGGTGCAGCCGGCAAGTGCCAGTACCGCAGTCAGTGCCAGAAGTTTGTTCATAGTGTTCGTCATCGAGGGTGTGGGAGGGGCGCTGACACTGTCGTGGGGCGTTTTCGGCAGATTATAGCGAACTGCCATCTAGGTACAGACAAACACAAAAAAGCCCCGTCAATCGGGGCTTTTTGCGCAGTGCCTGCAGGCTTACTTGGTCTTCGGCCGTTTGCTCGACGCGTGGCCCGCTTCATCCACAAACACTTCGGCTACGGCAATCGCCATGCTTTCTGTCTCGAAAACACCCGCGACGCTGTCCCCGTGGAAGTTGATCAAGTGCCAGCCGTCTGCTCGCTTGGTGATCAGGTAGCCGTTCACGCCTTTGGGTTCTGACATCTATTAACAATCTCGTGGTCTGGTTCAAGGGCACCATGATAGCGCCAAATGTCGCGGCCCCGCGCAAGTAATTCCAAGTGAGTGTGCCTGGCCGAAAAGCGTGCTAAAAGGGTTTCAGCCCTTTTAAACATAGGGGCAAAGGTGTTTTTTGTCGTGTCGGTGCACAGGTTCTTCGTAAGATAAGTGGAACTTACGCCGACATTTTTTCTCTATGTTGACATCGCAACGCCAGCAGGACCCATTGTAAGGTGACTGCGGCGTGATTAGACTGCGCCGAATTCCGTACGCACAGCCCTTTGTAAGGACTTATATGATCAAGAAATGCTTGTTCCCAGCAGCCGGTTACGGCACTCGCTTCTTGCCAGCGACCAAGGCCATGCCTAAAGAGATGCTGCCGGTGGTAAACAAGCCACTGATTCAGTACGGCGTCGAAGAGGCATTGGATGCCGGTCTGAACGAAATCTCCATCGTCACCGGTCGTGGTAAGCGCGCACTGGAAGACCACTTCGACATCAGCTACGAGCTGGAAAACCAAATCAAGGGCACCGACAAGGAAAAATACCTGGTCGGTATCCGCAAGCTGCTGGACGAGTGCTCCTTCTCCTACACCCGTCAGACCCAGATGAAAGGCCTCGGCCACGCCATCCTGACCGGCCGCCCACTGATCGGTGACGAACCGTTCGCCGTGGTCCTCGCGGACGACCTGTGTGTGAACCTGGAAGGCGACGGCGTATTGACCCAGATGGTCAAGCTGTACCAGAAATACCGTTGCACCATCGTTGCGGTTCAAGAAGTAGACCCTCAAGAAACCAACAAGTACGGCGTGATCGCCGGCGACGACATTGGTGATGGCCTGATCCGCGTACGCGACATGGTTGAAAAACCAGCGCCTGAAGATGCACCGTCGAACCTGGCGATCATCGGTCGTTACATCCTGACTCCGGATATCTTCAAGCTGATCGAAGAAACCGAGCCAGGCAAGGGTGGCGAAATCCAGATCACCGACGCCCTGCTGAAGCAGGCCAAAGACGGCTGCGTGATCGCGTACAAGTTCAAGGGTCGTCGTTTTGACTGCGGTGGCGCCGAAGGCTACATCGAAGCAACCAACTTCTGCTACGAGCACTTCTACAAGACTGGCAAGGCTTACTGATTCACGCTTGCCGCTGCTGAAAAGCCACCTTCGGGTGGCTTTTTCGTTTTTCGGTCCCATGTAAGTCGGTATGCTGATGTCCTGCCGAGGAGAGTGAAATGGCCTACGATTTTGATCTGTATGTAATTGGCGCCGGTTCCGGCGGTGTTCGTGCGGCGCGCTTTGCTGCGGGCTTTGGCGCCAAGGTGGCAGTGGCGGAAAGCCGCTACCTGGGCGGCACCTGCGTTAACGTGGGGTGCGTGCCCAAAAAGCTGTTGGTGTACGGCGCGCACTTTGCCGAAGATTTCGAGCAGGCCAGTGGCTTTGGCTGGTCCCTTGGGGAGGCGAATTTTGATTGGGCGACGCTGATCGCCAACAAAGATCGCGAGATCAATCGCCTCAATGGCATCTACCGTAACCTGCTGGTCAACAGCGGCGTGACCCTGCATGAGGGGCATGCGCGCCTGGTTGATCCGCATCAGGTGGAAATCAATGGCGAGCGTTTCACTGCCAAGCATATTCTGATCGCTACGGGCGGCTGGCCGCAGATTCCGGAGATTCCAGGGCGCGAACACGCTATTGGCTCCAATGAAGCCTTCTTCCTTAAAGAACTGCCCAAGCGTGTGCTGGTGGTCGGTGGCGGTTATATCGCCGTCGAGTTCGCCGGCATTTTCCATGGCTTGGGCGCCCAGACCTCGCTGCTGTATCGCGGCGATCTGTTCCTGCGCGGTTTTGACGGTGCGGTGCGCAAGCACTTGCAGGAAGAACTAACCAAGCGCGGCCTGGACCTGCAATTCAACGCCGATATCGAACGTATTGAAAAACAAGCCGACGGCAGCCTCAAGGCCACCCTGAAAGACGGTCGTGTGCTGGAAACCGATTGTGTGTTCTATGCCACGGGGCGTCGTCCGATGCTGGATAACCTGGGGTTGGAAAACACCGGCGTCACGCTCGATGAGCGCGGTTTTGTGCAGGTCAATGACCTTTACGAAACCAGCGAAGCGTCGATCCTGGCCATTGGTGATGTGATCGGTCGCGTGCAGTTGACGCCCGTGGCGCTGGCCGAAGGCATGGCTGTGGCGCGTCGCTTGTTCAAGCCTGAGCAGTATCGCCCGGTGGATTACGCAATGATCCCGACAGCGGTATTCAGCTTGCCGAATATCGGCACTGTCGGCTTGACGGAAGAAGAGGCGAAGAAGGGCGGCCATAACGTGCAGATCTTCGAAAGCCGTTTCCGGCCGATGAAGTTGACCCTGACAGATTGCCAGGAGAAAACCCTGATGAAGTTGGTGGTCGATGCCGACACCGACAAGGTGCTGGGTTGCCATATGGTCGGCCCGGACGCGGGTGAAATCGTCCAGGGCCTCGCGATCGCGCTCAAGGCGGGCGCCACCAAGCGTCACTTCGATGAAACCATCGGTGTGCACCCTACGGCGGCGGAAGAGTTCGTCACCATGCGCACGCCTGTGGCGGACTGATCAGTCCTCTGGCGTTGCCTCTGGCGCCGCTGCAACGGCGGCGGCCAGGCGCAATGCCTCGATACTGGCCTGGGCCTTGATCAGGTCCAGTTCCAGGGTTTTGTTGGTGTTCTGGTGTTCGGTCAACGCTTCCTGGCGTGATTGGCTCTCCAGCACCGCCACCCGCAGACGCTCCTGAAGCAGGGTGCGCTCGTTGTCGATTTGAATCAGCTGTTCGCTCAGCTTCAGTTGCTGGGCCCGGTCCTTGCGGTTTTGTTCCTGCAGCGCCGTCAATTCCTTCGCCGTCACCCGATGCTCGATCAGTAAACGCTCGTTGTCGCGATGCAGTTGAGTGATCTCATCCTGGCGCACCATGGCGCTTTGCTGAGCCTGGCGCAGTTCTGCCTGGACCTGCTGCAGTTGGCCTTCATGGCGACGCTGTTCCTGCTCGCGCTGCTCCTTGATCGCATTACGGTAATGCTCCAGCGCGTCGCGGGCGTGCAGGTGCTTTTCTTCCAGGGAGCGAATCTGTTCGTCCTTGTCGTTGATCCTCAGTTCGTAATCACTGCACGCCTGGCTTAGTCCGGCATTACGGGTCTGCTCGGTCTGCAAACTGGTGCTGGCCGTTTGCAGCGCGGCGCTTTCTTCTGCCAGCGCGGCCGCCTGGATAGCGAATTGCTGCGTGAGTTGGCCGTGGGCCTCTTCAAGGGCTTCGACCTGGGCGAGCAGGGCGGACTTCTGTTGTTCGAACCGCGCCTGGGCCAGATCAATCGGCTCTTGGGCCTTCTCTTTCAAGCGCTGCGCCAGTCGCGAAACCAGTTCACCCAGCTCGTCGTCAATGGGCGCTTCGGTGATGGTGACACGGGTTTCGCTGTCGTCCAGCTCCTTCAGATAGCGGTGGATCGTGGTTTTTGAGCCGGTATTGCCCATTTCGATGCGTACGGCGTCGATGCTGGGGTTTTCGCCGCGGGCAAGGATCGCCAGGCGTGCCGTTTGAACTACTGCTTTGTTAATGCCGCCGCGAGCCATGGGGTCTCCGTCGATTTAGTACTGTGGTACGTGGTATGTATTTACGTACTGTAACACGAATATAACCTTGTAAAAAATCACGATTCAACAGATGGGATATTGGCGTATTATCCCGTGTCATGCGCATTTGACGCGCTGAAACACCCCTCAGCAGTACGAATAGGCACCCTATGAGCGATCTGGATCGTTATCTCAACGCCGCCACCCGCGATAACACGCGCCGCAGCTACCGCGCCGCGATCGAGCACTTCGAAGTCAGCTGGGGCGGGTTTCTGCCGGCCACCAGCGACAGCGTGGCGCGCTACCTGGTGGCCCATGCGGGCGTGCTTGCGATCAACACCCTGAAACTGCGGCTCTCAGCGCTGGCGCAATGGCACACCAGCCAGGGCTTTCCCGACCCGACCAAGGCGCCGGTGGTGCGCAAAGTGCTCAAGGGGATTCGCGCCGTGCATCCGGCACAGGAGAAGCAGGCCGAGCCGTTGCAGCTCAAGCATCTGGAGCAGGTGGTCGCTTCGCTTGAAGCTGAAGCTCAGGAGGCAACCCTCGCGTGCGATCAACCGCGCCTGCTGCGGGCCAAGCGCGACATCGCGTTAATCCTGCTCGGCTTCTGGCGTGGCTTTCGCAGCGATGAGTTGTGTCGACTGAGTATCGAACACGTTCAGGCCACGCCCGGAACCGGCATCAGTCTGTATCTTGCGCGCAGCAAAAGTGACCGCGACAACCTTGGCAAGACTTATCACACGCCGGCGCTGTTGCGCCTGTGTCCGGTGCAGGCCTACAGCGAGTGGCTCAGCGCATCGGCCCTGGTGCGCGGCCCGGTGTTCCGCAGCATTGACCGTTGGGGCAACCTGGGCGAGGAGGGCTTGCACCCCAACAGTGTGATCCCGTTATTGCGCCAGGCGCTGGAGCGGGCGGGCATCCCCGCCGAGCAGTACACCAGCCACTCCTTGCGTCGAGGCTTTGCCACCTGGGCCCATCGCAGCGGCTGGGATTTGAAGTCGTTGATGAGTTACGTCGGCTGGAGCGACATGAAATCCGCCATGCGCTATGTTGAAGCGACGCCCTTTCTTGGCATGACCTTGGCCACTCAACCGCTGCTTTAAGATTTCTTCTATTAATACAGTCACCTGATAGGGAAAACCAATCGTCAGCATCAGGTTTGCCAATGAGCCATCGCCAGAAAGAATGGGTAGGATTCATCTCATCAACTTCTTAACCCCTGACGGAGAGTCAACGATGCCTATCATCAACAGCCAAGTAAAACCGTTCAAAGCTACCGCATACAAAAACGGCAACTTCGTAGATGTGTCTGACGCTGACCTGAAAGGCAAGTGGTCCGTTGTGTTCTTCTACCCAGCCGACTTCACCTTCGTTTGCCCAACCGAACTGGAAGACCTGGCTGACAACTACGCCGAATTCCAGAAACTGGGCGTCGAAATCTACAGCGTGTCGACCGACACCCACTTTGCCCACGCTGCCTGGCACAACACCTCGCCAGCTATCGGCAAGATCCAATACACCATGATCGGCGACCCAACCCTGACCATCTCCCGTAACTTCGACGTGCTGATCGAAGAAGCTGGCCTGGCGGATCGCGGTACTTTCGTGATCAACCCGGAAGGTCAGATCAAGATCGTTGAGCTGAACGACGGCGGTGTTGGCCGTGACGCTTCCGAGCTGCTGCGCAAAATCAAGGCAGCCCAGTACGTCGCTGCCCACCCAGGCGAAGTGTGCCCAGCCAAGTGGAAAGAAGGCGAGGCTACCCTGGCTCCGTCCCTGGACCTGGTCGGCAAGATCTAAGTCTGTGAAGCATCAAGGGCGGGATTCCGCACCTACCCAGTAAGCTGCAACCGCCCTCAAAAACGCCCGGGCGAGATTCGCTCGGGCGTTTTTTTATACCCGGAATTAAAGGAAATCGCCCGTATGTTGGACGCCAATCTTAAAGCTCAGTTGAAGTCATACCTGGAACGGGTCACCCAGCCGATCGAGATCGTCGCCTCCCTCGATGACGGCGCGAAATCCCAGGAAATGCTTGCCCTTTTGCAGGACGTTACCAGCCTCACCACGCTGATTACCCTGAAAAGCGATGGTGATGACGCGCGCAAGCCGTCGTTCTCCATCAACCGCCCGGGTGCCGATATCAGCCTGCGTTTCGCCGGTATCCCCATGGGCCATGAATTCACTTCGCTGGTGCTGGCCCTGCTGCAAGTCGGTGGCCACCCGTCGAAGGCCAGTGTCGAAGTGATTGAACAGATCCGCGCCCTTAAAGGCGAGTTCAGCTTCGAGACTTACTTCTCACTGTCATGCCAGAACTGCCCGGATGTGGTCCAGGCCCTGAACTTGATGGCCGTGCTCAACCCGAACATTCGTCACGTCGCCATCGACGGCGCGCTGTTCCAGGCTGAAGTCGATGAACGCCAGGTCATGGCGGTGCCGAGCGTCTACTTGAATGGCGTGAACTTCGGCCAGGGCCGCATGGGCCTGGAAGAAATCCTCGCCAAGCTCGACACCAGCGGCATTGAAAAGGCCGCCGAAAAAATCAGCGCCAAAGATGCCTTTGATGTACTCGTGGTCGGTGGTGGCCCTGCCGGATCCGCAGCCGCCATTTACGCAGCGCGTAAAGGCATTCGCACCGGTGTTGCCGCTGAGCGTTTTGGTGGTCAGGTGCTGGACACTATGTCCATCGAGAACTTCATCTCGGTACAGGAAACCGAAGGGCCGAAACTGGCCAGTGCGCTGGAAGCCCATGTGCGTCAGTACGACGTGGATATCATGAATTTGCAGCGCGCCAGCAGCCTGGTCCCGGCAAAGAACCCCGGTGATCTGCACGAAATTCGTTTTGAAAGCGGTGCGACGCTCAAGTCCAAGACCGTGATCCTGGCCACCGGCGCCCGCTGGCGTGAAATGGGTGTGCCGGGCGAGCAGGAATACAAGGCCAAGGGCGTGTGCTTCTGCCCGCACTGCGACGGTCCGCTGTTCAAGGGCAAGCGCGTGGCAGTGATCGGTGGCGGTAACTCCGGCGTGGAAGCGGCCATCGATCTGGCCGGTATCGTCAGTCACGTCACCTTGCTGGAATTCGACAGCAAACTGCGTGCTGATGCGGTGCTGCAACGCAAGTTGTACAGCCTGCCAAACGTTGACGTCATCACCAGTGCGTTGACCAGTGAAGTCAAAGGCGATGGCCAGAAAGTCACCGGCTTGGCATACAAGGATCGCGACAGCGGCGAGTTCAAGACCATCGACCTGGAAGGGATCTTTGTACAGATCGGTTTGCTGCCCAACACCGACTGGCTCAAAGGCACCGTCGAGTTGACCCCGCGTGGCGAAATCATCGTTGATGCCCGTGGTGAAACTTCACTGCCAGGCGTGTTTGCCGCCGGTGACGTGACCACCGTGCCGTACAAGCAGATCGTGATTGCGGTAGGCGAGGGCGCCAAGGCTTCCCTGAGTGCTTTTGATCACCTGATCCGCACCTCCGCACCCGCGTAAATAAGCAGGCGCACATGAAAAACCCCATGAGTGATCATGGGTTTTTTTTTCGTTATAGCGGCGTGGGCTGGATAATCTCGACCCAGTACGCATCCGGGTCTTTGATGAAAGCCAGGCTTTTCATGCGGCCATCGGTCAGGCGCTTCTGGAAGTCGCAACCCAGCGCTTCGAAACGTTCGCACGCGGCGACGATATCCGGCACCGCGATGCAGATATGACCAAAGCCACGCGGGTCAGTGTTGCCGTTGTGGTAGGCAAAATCGGCATCGTTTTCGGTGCCGTGGTTGTGGGTCAGTTCCAGGATGCCTGGGATCGACTTCATCCACTGGGTGCGCGCAGCGGCGTCGGCCGGGATCTGGGATTTGTCCACCAGGGCCAGGAAATACAGGCTGAATTCGGCTTCGGGGAAGTCACGTTTTTCAACCAGCGAGAAACCCAGCACGCGGGTGTAGAAGTCCAGGGACTTGGTGATGTCCTTGACCCGCAGCATGGTGTGGTTGAACACAAAGTTTTTGGTGGCGGTGTCTGGCTGGGCGGTGACGCCCGGGAAAGTGTTCAGTTCGTGCAGGCTCATGGGCCCTCCAGAAAAAAATGGGGCAAACGCGGCTCCCGTTGAGAGGAGCGTTCCCTTGGCTTGCGGCTGGCATCCGTGCAGCCGAGCCATGATACGCAAGGCCCGCCTGCGGCGCCAAATGAAAAAGGTCACGGGGGCCTTGCGACCGGCGGGCAGCGAGGCTCACACTTTGGCCCTTGAACCTTGGATGTTTTTTGCATGATCGAATGTCGTAGACCGCTGTTGAGCGCTGTGTGGTTGCTGTTGGCCAGTCCTTTCGTCTTGGCGGCAGATCCGGAAATTCACTGGCCCAGCGGCTGGCAAGTCGAGGAGGTGGTGCCTGACGGTGAAACGCCACCAACGCCGCAGCCGGTTTCGCGTCAGCGTGCAATCAAGAACGACGAAAACGGCAACACACTGATGGTCATGGAGTTGACGGCCACGCCGACCGAGGCTGGCCATAACGTTAATCTTCAAGGCGTGTTGCTGGAAATGCGCAAGTCCATTCAAAAGGATTTTGCCCAGAGCGGCTACCAAAGTGTCTGCAGCAAAATGCACCCGACAACATTGAGCCGTCTTGACGCGGTGGAAACTACCTGTGTGATTACTGAGAATGGACGGCACCTGCTTTCGCAAACATTGGTGGGGGCTGTTGATACCGATAAAGCCTATGTTTTTTCATACGCCGGTCAAGCCGATGCTTACGAAGCGAGCAAGGATGAAGTCCGTTCCGTACGTGATAGCCTCAAACTTTAAGTGCGTTTAGCACGTCGAATTTGAACAAAATGAAATGTTATTTAAGTTCGGTTTCGAACCCTGGAATAAAAAAGCCCCGCTGATGCGGGGCTCTTTGTTAGTGCGCTGTAATCAGCCGCGAAGCCAGGAATCTACAGTGGCGGCGCCATACTGTTCTTTCCAGGCCTTGAGGCCGCGGTGGTTGCCGCCCTTGGTTTCGATCAGTTCGCCGGTGTGCGGGTTGTGGTAAACCTTGACCACACGTGCACGGCGTTGTTTTGGTGCATTGGCGGCAGCAGCACTGGCCTTGCCCGGGTTTGGATCAAGGATCAGGATGATGTCGCGCAGGCCCTTGCCGTAGGTTTTCATCAGCCCTTGAAGTTTTTCTTCGAATTCGATTTCTTTCTTCAGGCCAGCATCGTTCTTCAGGGATTCCAGCTGGGCAAGCTGCTCTTGAAGGGCTTTTTCTGCTGCGCGAAATTCGGCGAGTCTGGACAAAATCTGTACTCCAATAGTGTAGTTGGCTGATATCAACTGAAGACAAAGCTACTAGCCAATAGCGTTAAGGCGACTCAAAGAGGACGTCGTCCTGCGAGTTCTGCACAGGCAAGAAAAATTGTAGTAGTTAATCTGCCGCGAGTAAATCATGTCTTTTGTCTTATTAACATATTTCAACGCCGCTAGTGCACGGCTATTCAATGGCTGGCCAGGTTTTTAATGAATTCATCGCTGGGTAATGGCTTGCCAAACAGATAGCCCTGTAGGAAATCTACGCCATGAGCGGCCAAGTACTCGCATTGTTCAGCCGTTTCCACGCCTTCTGCGACGATGCCCAGATCCAGTTTGCCGGACAATTCTATGATGCTGTCCAAGATATGCCTCGACAGTGCATCTGCGCCAATCATGGCGACAAAACTCTGGTCGATTTTCAAGTAGTCCACATTGAAGTTGCGCAAGTAACCCAGGCTGGAGTGGCCGGTGCCGAAGTCATCGATGGCAATCATCACGCCCAGTTGGTGCAAGGCGTCGAACAGGCGGCGGGTGATATCGGTGGGCTCAATCAGCTCGCGCTCGGTCAGCTCCAGCACCAGGGTTATCTGGCCCGGTGCGAAGGCGGCGAGAAACTCACGGCAATCGTCCACCAGTGTGAGGTCGAGGCAATGGCGCGCTGTGATGTTCACGCCGATATGGAAACCCGGGCTTAACCGCGCCGCATGGGGCGCCAACTGGGCCGCCGTCTGGCGCAGCAGGGCGCGGGTCATCGGCACGATCAGGCCGGAATGTTCGGCCAGTGGGATAAACAGATCGGGGCGCACCAAACCTTCCTTGGGGTGCTGCCAGCGCATGAGCACTTCACAGCCGGCCCATTCGCGACTGTCGCCGCGTACCACTGGCTGAAAGTACGGGATGAACTCATTGGCGCCCAAGGCTCTTCGCAGTTCATGGGTCGGCGCCGAAGCGCGTTTTTGCAGCCAATGGGCGAGCACGCCTGCCAACACGCCAAAGAACACGACCAAGCTGAAAATCGCACGATACCGCACCTGCATGTACCGCCAGACCTCGCCGTCCGGCATGCCGGCGTCGACACTGTAGCCATAGCGCTGGGAGGCCAGGTGATGATGGGCCACGGCAAATGGCGGGGCTGCAGAGGAATGAACCTTGCCCTCGGCATCCAGCCAGTTGGGCCCCACTTGCAGGACCAGCTGCGCATAGCGGCTGATCAGGCGCAAAGCGTTAGTCAGGTGGTAGCCGTCAACCGACGCAAACGCACCTTGGTCGCCTTCGACCAGTCGGTACACCAGTAAAGCCGTATCCGGCGTCACCGGGTTGCCATTCATCAGCCAGAGTCGACCCTCCACATAGTCGTCGGGGTTCACGGGGGATTCGTAGTCGCTGCCGAACAGTGAGCTGCAATAGATGTTCTTCTGCCAGGACAACGTCGTGGCCCGCACAAATGGCCGCCGTGTGACCTGTTCACGCAGGGCCAATTGCGCGCCGTTGTCACAGGGCTGGCCGGCCAACGGCAGCAAGGCCTGGGCGGCGAGGGCGGTGTTGTCGAGCATCAGGTCGAATTGGCGCACGGCTTCTTCAGCCGTTTGCGCCGTGCTCTGCTCAAGGGTGCGTTCGGCTTGCCAATACAGGATGACCACGCCGAGCAGGATCGGCGCGAGCCCACACAAGGCGCTGATCGAGTAGCGGACGAATGGCTTTCGCGGGCCTTTGACGGTGAGAGGCATGAGTTCTGCAGCCTGTTGCGGAGTAGGAAGTGCGCCGGCAGGCCGGTCAGTATTATTTCGATAATAGATGGCTCGGTGGACAATTGCTTGTCTTGCCAGCGCGTTGAGCAATCTCGATAAACGCCAGGGCGGCGGGTGACGACTGGCGACGGTCAAGCACCGCCAGGCCAATCTGGCGCGGTACTCGGGGAGATAACGGCCGTTTTACATAGCGCGGGTCGTCCCGTTGCGGCAACGATGCCTCGGCCACGATGCTCAGCCCGTCGCCGCGACTGACGGCTTCCAGGGTGCTCAGCAGTTGGGCGCAGCGATAGCGCACCTTGGGCCGTAATTGGGCCGCATCGAAGAGTCTGGAGACCAGCTCCGAGGAGCCTGCTTCGGTGAGAATGAAGGGATCGTCGCACAGATCCTGCAAGGTCAGGGCGTTGCGTGCGGCCAATGGATGCTCGGCGGGCAGCAACGCAACCATCTGGTCCTCGAACAAGGCGAAGGTGTCAAAGCGTTCCTGCTCCAGCACCACAAAGCCCACATCGATCCGCCGCTCATCCAGCCACTGCAGCACCTGGCGGTCGGGGCCTTCGTCCACATGAACCTCAATCCCCGGATAGGCAGCACGAAACTGGCTAAGGATGCCGGGCAGCAGGCGAATCGACGCCGTGGGCCCGAACGAGCCGATGCGCAGGGTGCCGCGCTTCATGCCGCGGGCGTCGGCAGCTTCCTGTTGCAGTGTATTGGCCAGACCCAGCATTGCGCGGGCGCGGCCGAGCAATTGCAGGCCGATCTCGCTCGGTTCCACCAGGCTTTGATGGCGCCGGAACAGCTCGACGCCCAGCTCTTGCTCCAAGGCCTTGATGGCGTGGGACACCGCCGACTGGCTGATGCCCAGCCGGTGTGCGGCGCTGGTGAAGCCTTGCAGCTCGGCTACCAGCGAAAAGATTTCAAGTTGGGTCAGGGTCATGAGCGAACACTCATTTTACGATGATTAATCATTAGCAGAAGAATACCCCAGATCGCCTGCCACTTGAGCCCACCCAATGAGCCCCACTTCGGATCGCCTGACCTATTGCAAACTCGCCGCCGTCACCATGATCTGGGGTGGCACCTTTGTCGCCGGGCGTTACCTGGCCGATCAGGTCAATCCGCTGCTGGCCGCCAGCCTGCGGTTTATCCTGGCGAGCCTGGCATTGCTGCTGTTCATGGCCTTCGCGCGCGTCCGCCTGGCTCGCCCGAGCCCACGGCAACTTGCGCAATTGACGGTGCTGGGCTTCTTCGGGATTTTTTTCTACAACCTGTGTTTCTTTTATGGGCTGCAGTACATCAATGCGTCACGGGCGTCGTTGATCGTGGCCTTGAACCCGGCGGTGATTGGCCTCGCGTCGTGGTTGCTGTTCAAAGAGCACCTGAGTTGCACCAAGGTCGCCGGGATCGCGTTGTGCCTGGCGGGCGCGGCCGCTGTGATTGTCAGTCGCAACCCTGGGCTGATGCAGGCAGGCGTCGACAGTTGGCGGGGTGACTTGCTGATCCTTGGATGTGTAGCGGCGTGGGGCATATATTCATTGGCTTCCCGTGGGCTGAACGCAAGCCTGGGACCGCTGCAGACCGTTACCTGGTCGGTGTTGCTGGGGACGGTGATGTTGACCGCGACTACCGCGGTATCAGGAAGCTTCACGGTTGAAGCACTCACCAGCCTGGGGCTGTCACAGTTGTTGAGCCTGCTGTACCTGGGCGTGCTCGGCTCGGCGCTGGCCTATATCGGTTATTACGACGGCATCCGCCGGATCGGCCCGACGCGTTCCGGCGTATTTATCGCCCTCAACCCGCTGACAGCCGTGCTGTGCGGAGCCTTGTTGCTGGGTGAGCAGCTGACCTTGCCCATGCTGATCGGTGGCGCCGTGATTCTGTCCGGCATTTACCTGTGCAACAAACCCCTTGCACGGGCCGGGGCAATAGGGATTTGATGAAGACTACGGACAAACACTGTTACGCTGTGTAGAATCGATTTACGCATACAAGAATAAGGACTTGCGCTCACGCAAGCCTCAGCCGTCAGAGACTGATGTAACCATGAAGCGACTCGGCTCCCCCCTCATCTTTGGTGACTTCCTCGCCCGCAGCGTGCGAGGCCTTTCCTGTGCGCCACCTTGCTGCCTCATCCTTGCTGCTAATTGACCTTCGTTAATCACAAGAATGAGGCGCCGAACATGGCCGACCAATACGAAAACCCAATGGGCCTGATGGGCTTTGAATTTATCGAATTCGCATCGCCGACCCCAGGCACTCTGGAGCCGATCTTCGAGATCATGGGCTTCAGCAAAGTCGCGACCCACCGTTCCAAGAATGTGCACCTGTACCGCCAGGGCGAGATCAACCTGATCCTCAACAACGAACCCAACAGCATCGCCTCGTATTTCGCGGCGGAGCATGGCCCGTCGGTGTGCGGCATGGCGTTCCGGGTCAAGGATTCGCAACAAGCCTATACCCGCGCACTGGAGCTGGGCGCCCAGCCAATCCACATTGAAACCGGGCCGATGGAGCTGAACCTGCCGGCAATCAAAGGCATTGGCGGCGCGCCGTTGTACCTGATCGACCGCTTTGGTGAAGGCAGCTCGATCTACGACATCGATTTCGTCTACCTGGAAGGTGTGGAACGCAATCCACAAGGCGCAGGCCTCAAGGTCATCGACCACCTGACCCATAACGTCTATCGCGGGCGCATGGCCTACTGGGCCAACTTCTACGAGAAGTTGTTCAACTTCCGCGAGGCGCGCTACTTCGATATCAAGGGCGAATACACCGGGCTGACTTCCAAGGCCATGAGCGCACCGGACGGTATGATCCGCATCCCGCTCAACGAGGAATCGTCCAAGGGTGCCGGTCAGATTGAAGAGTTCCTGATGCAGTTCAACGGCGAAGGCATCCAGCACGTGGCATTCCTCACCGACGACCTGGTCAAGACCTGGGACGCGTTGAAGAAGATCGGCATGCGCTTCATGACCGCGCCGCCGGACACCTACTACGAAATGCTCGAAGGTCGCCTGCCGAACCACGGCGAGCCGGTGGACCAGTTGCAAGCACGCGGGATCCTGCTCGACGGCTCATCCATCGAAGGTGACAAGCGCCTGCTGCTGCAGATCTTCTCGGAAACCCTGATGGGCCCGGTGTTCTTCGAATTCATCCAGCGCAAAGGTGATGATGGATTTGGCGAAGGTAATTTCAAGGCGCTGTTCGAGTCCATCGAGCGTGACCAGGTGCGTCGCGGTGTATTGACCACCGATTAAGCGTAAAAAAGCCCGGCCGAGGTTTCCCCGGCCGGGCTTTTTATCGCCTGTGAATCAGGCGCGGCGCTGACGCACCAGATGTTTGAAGCCTTCGAACACCAGCACCATCACTGCAATCCAGATCGGAATGTAGGTCAGCCATTCACCCGGCTTGATCCCTTCACCCAATAGCAGTGCCACCACCAGCAACAGCACCGGCTCGACATAACTGAGCAGCCCGAACAGGCTGAACGCCAGCAAGCGGCTGGCGATGATGTAGCTCACCAATGCCGACGCGCTGATCAGGCCCAATATGGGAATCAATGCGTACAGTTTCGGGTGCACATCCATCACCGCAAACCCCTGCTCGCCGCTTTGCACGAACCACCAGGCCACCGGCAGCATCAGCGCCATATCCAACCAGAGCCCGCCCAGGTTATCGGTCTTGAGGTACTTGCGTACGATGAAGTACAGCGGGTAACCAATGATCACCACCAGCGTCGCCCAGGAAAAACCACCGGCCTGGTATAGCTCGTTGAGCACCCCGAGGCCGGCAAAAAACACCGCGATTTTTTGCAGGTAGGAGAGCTGCTCACCCCAGACCAGGCGCCCGGTCAGCACCATGGTCAGTGGCAGCAGGAAGTAACCCACCGACACATCCAGGCTGCGCCCGTTCAGCGGTGCCCACATGAACAACCACAGCTGAACGCCCAGCAATGCCGAAGACAACACGACGCCTGCGATCAATCGTGGCTTGGCCGCCAGTAGCCGCAGCAATTCCAATACGCGCCGCCATTCGCCGCTGACGAGCATGAACACCGTCATGCACGGCACGGTCAGCAGCATGCGCCAGCCGAAAATCTCCAGGCCGCTCAACGGTGTGAGCAATGATGTGAAGTAATACATCACGGCAAACAACACCGAGGCCGAGACCGATAACACAACACCTTTAGACACGCTGTCCTCGCGAAAGCCGATTTGTACAAGAGAGGCGTGCATTATGGTGCTTACGGCGTGAAACGGCTGCTCTGTTTTGGGGCAAATGTTGGGAAATTTTCTCACACCACGGAATCGGCCTTGACTCCTGCGGCCATCCACCACCTACGATCGGGCAATGCGCCCCGAGACAAAGTGGCTCACATCGTTGAAGCCTGGCGTAGACGAGTGCCCCGGTGTCACCAACGAATCGATAAAAGCCTCATCCTCTGCGGTGATTTTCACGTCCAGTGCGCCGGTGTAGGCGTCCCACTGCGCCTCGGTACGTGGCCCGACAATCGCCGAACTCACCGCTGAGTTGTTCAGTACCCAGGCGATGGCAAACTCCACAATCCCCACGCCACGCCCTTGGGTGTATTGCTGAATCTGCTGGGCAATGCGCAGCGACTCCACGCGCCATTCGGTTTCCAGGATGCGCTTGTCCTGGCGTGCGGCGCGGCTGCCCGGCTCTGGCGTGACGTCCGGCGCGTATTTACCGCTGAGCACGCCGCGTGCCAGCGGGCTGTACGGCACTACGCCCAGGCCATAGGCGGCAGCGGCGGTGATCTGCTCGACCTCGGCCTGACGGTTGACGATGTTGTACAGCGGCTGGCTGATCACCGGTTTGTCCACGCCCAGACGTTCGGCCACGCGGATCACCTCGGCAATGCGCCAGCCGCGATAGTTGGATAAGCCCCAGTAGCGGACCTTGCCCTGGCGGATCAAGTCGCCGATCGCAGAGATCGTCACGTCCAACGGGGTGTCGTGGTCTTCGCGGTGCAAGTAGTAGATGTCGAGGTAATCGGTGTCGAGTCGGGTCAGGCTGGCGTCGAGCGCATTGAAGATCCGTTTGCGGCTCAAGCCACTGCGGTTGGGCAAGCCGTCCGGCGGGCCGAAACCGACTTTGGTCGCCACCACCCAATCCTGGCGATGCCGGGCAATGGCTTCGCCGACCAGTTCTTCGGAGCGTCCGCCGGTGTACACGTCCGCCGTGTCGATAAAGTTGATGCCCTGGTCCCAGGCCTTGTCGATGATGCGCAGCGAGTCCTCGGTAGGGGTCTGCTCGCCAAACATCATGGTGCCCAGGGTCAACGCGCTGACCTTCAAACCGGACTGGCCCAATGTGCGGTAAATCATGCATAGCTCCTTGCGGCTGTGAGACGGTCTCCATGCAATACCAGACTCAGAGGCTCTGGAACAAGCCCTGGGCATGTTTCTTCATTCGCTCAGCAACGCCTGACAACGCACTTGGAGAAACCGATGCAGCACTTTCACCCGCTCCGACACTTGCAGCCGGTGGGGGCACATCAAGTTGAACGGGGTGGGTTCGCCTTGCCAATCCGGCAACAGGTGCACCAGGCGACCTGCCTTGAGATCCCGGGCGACATCCAGGTTGGCTTTATAGGCGATGCCGTGGCCAGCCAAGGCCCAGCGCCGCACAATTTCACCGTCGTCGCTCAGGTAATCGCCGGTCACGTCGACTTCCCGCAGCTCGCTGCCCTGGCGAAAGAACCACGTACTGTTGGCGCGTCCCTGTCGCATGTACCGCAGCGTGCTGTGTTGCGCCAACTGCGTGGGTGTCGTGGGGGTGCCATGGCGCGCGAGATACTCGGGGCTGGCGCAGGCAATACGCTGATGATCGGGCACCACCGGCAGCGCCACCAGGCTGGAATCGCGAGGTACGCCGAAGCGCAGGGCGATGTCGACGGTGTCGCGGAACAGGTCGGCATTGCTGTCGTTGAGCAGCAGTTGCAGGCGGATGTTCGGGTGCTCCACCTTGAATGCGTCCAGCCAGCCCAGCACCACATTGCGCCCGAAATCCGAGGGTGCGGCTAATTGCAGTAAACCCGTCAACCCTTGGCTGTGCTGCCTCAGCGCCTGTTCACCGTCGGCCAGTGCGGCCAACGCTTCGCGCACGCTGTCGAGGTAGCGCTTGCCTTCCTCGGTCAGGCGCATGCTGCGGGTGGAGCGCGCCAGCAGGCGAATGCCCAGCCGGGTTTCCAGGCGTTTGAGGGCGATGCTGGCCGCCGCTGGCGTCAAACCCAGGCCGCGTGCGGCCGCGGACAGGCTGCCCGTATCGGCGGTGCGCACAAAGACTTCAAGGTCGAGGATTGAGCTCATTTGTAAAAATCCTTTAAAGATCTTGTCGTTTTACCGGGATTTTTCGTCGATTGCCAAGCTGGGAAGATGAACGCTCACTTTCTCACCCAGGATATCTCCCCATGACTTCTTCCCTCAGCGGTAAAACCGTCATCGTGATCGGCGGCAGCAGCGGCATTGGCGCGGCGGTGGCCAAGGCGGCGGTTGCGCGGGGTGCCCACGTGGTGCTGGCGGGCCGGCGCTTGTCCGCCGGCAGCGACAACGGCGTGCGCAGCGAACCGGTCGACGTGACGGACGCGACATCCCTGCAACGTCTGTTCGAAGGCGTCGGGCGCTTTGACCATCTGGTCTACACCTCAGGCCCGTCGGTGCGCGCCAAGCTCTTGATCGACACCGATCTGGACGAGGCCCAGGATAATTTCAACGTGAAACTCTGGGGCGCGTTGCGCGCGATCCAACTGGCGCTGCCGTTTCTCGACGAGCGCGGCAGCATCAGCCTGACCTCGGGGCAACTGGGGCGTAAGTGGGTGCCGGGGCAATTTATCAAGGTCGGTATCAATGCCGCGACCGAGGCACTGGGCAAGCAATTGGCCAAAGAGTTGGCACCGCGTCGGGTCAACGTGGTCAGCCCTGGGGTGATTGATACACCGGCGTATGCGGGGTTGGCTGAAGAGCAGCGGTTGGCGATGTTCGCCAAGGCGGGCGGTGCGTTGCCGGTTGGGCGGGTAGGGCAGGCCGAGGAGGTGGCGGCGGGGTATGTACTGGCCATGGAAAATGGCTATATGACCGGCAGCGTGATCGACATCGACGGCGGCGGATTGCTTTAGACAAAAACCGCGAGAACTCAGAGGACTCAATGTGGGAGGGGCTTGACCCCTCCCACAAGCGCCGCGTTATGCCTTCAAGGTGCGTGTCATCCGCAGAGCCAGAAAGCTACCCGCCACAATCACCGCCGCCAGGAAGTACAGCGCAATATCGGTCGAGCCTGTAGCGTCCTTCACAAAGCCAACGATATACGGGCTGAGAAACCCCGCCATCTGCCCCATGGAATTGATCAACGCCAGGCCACCCGCCGCCGCGCCCGCACTGAGCATCGCCGTCGGCACTGGCCAGAACATCGGCAGGCCGGTGAGGGCGCCCATGGTGGCGATGGTCAAGCCAAGGATGGCAATCGCCGGGGTGGTGGCGAAATTCACAGCAATCAGCAGGCCAATCGCGCCCATCAGCATCGGCACCACCAAGTGCCAGCGACGCTCCTTGCGCAAGTCCGCAGAGCGGCCCACCAGCAGCATAAACACCGCCGCCAGCAAATACGGAATCGCACTGAGCCAGCCGATCACCAGGTTATCGCTGAACCCCAGGTTCTTGATGATCGACGGCAGCCAGAAGTTGATCGCGTACACACCGCTCTGGATACAGAAGTAGATCAGGCCGAACGCCCAGATCGCCGGGTTCTTGAACACTTCGGCGAGGGAGTCGGTGGTGGTCTTCGGCTTGTTGGCCAGGTCCGTCGCCTGATCGGCTTCCAGCACTGCGCGCTCGTGGGGTTTGAGCCACTTGGCGTGGGCAAACGTGTCACTGAGCAGGAAGAAGGCGAGGGCGCCGAGAATCACGGTGGGGATGCCTTGCAGCAGGAACATCCACTGCCAGCCCGCCAAGCCGCCTTGGCCGGCGGCGAAGTGGTTGAGGATCCAGCCAGAGAACGGGCTGCCGAGCAAGCCGGACACCGGGATCGCCGACATGAACAGCGCCATGATCCGGCCGCGGCGGAAGGTCGGGAACCACTGCGACAGGTAAAGCACCACGCCAGGGAAGAAGCCGGCTTCGGCAGCGCCCGTGAACAGGCGCAGGGTGTAGAAATGCGTCGGCGTGGTGACAAACAACAGGCACGTGGACAAGGTGCCCCACACGATCATCATCAACGCAATCCAGCGCCGTGGACCGAACCTGGTCAGCGCCAGATTGCTCGGTACGCCGCACAGCACGTAGCCGATGAAGAAAATCCCGGCACCCAGGCCGTACACGGTTTCACTGAATTTCAGCGCATCAAGCATCTGCAACTTGGCAAAGCCAACGTTGACCCGGTCGAGGTAGTTGAACAGATAGCAGATGAAAATGAAGGGGATCAGGCGCAGGGTAATGCGCTTGTAGATGGCGTTTTTATCGTCATCGGTGGCCAGTGTGGCAGCGGCGCTCTGTGACATGGCGTTCTCTCTTTATTATGATTTTTCGCGATGCGAGGGTAACGTTGATCGCCCAACGAGTCTCGGCCACGGAGCGGGGTGCTGTCTTTGTGCTCGCGCACAGTGACGGATACTTTGCGCTGTGCCGATGAACAATCATGTTTTTTCAGGAATTTAGACTCATGTTCGAGTTGGATCATGACTTGGCGCAGGACATCGTCGATCGGACCATGGCGATTTTGCCCTACAACGTCAATGTCATGGACAGCCAGGGCCTGATTCTGGGCAGTGGCGAGTCCGAGCGGATCAACACTCGCCACGAAGGCGCGCAACTGGTGCTGGCCAATGGTCGCGTGGTGGAAATCGACGGCCAGACCGCCAAGCACCTCAAGGGCGTGCAACCCGGTATCAACCTGCCGCTGCTGCACGATCAGCGCTTGATCGGTGTGCTGGGCATCACCGGCGAACCTGAGCTGCTGCGCACCTACGCCGAACTGGTACGCATGACCGCTGAAATGCTGGTCAGCCACCGTCATCAGCAAGCCGAGCAGCAATGGCGACGCCAGCGTTGCGACGATCTGTTGGCCTTACTCCTCGCCGAAACCGGAGACTCGCCGCGCCTGGTCGATGAAGCTCAACAGTTGGGACTCAAGCCCCAACTGGCGCGCACGCCGTACCTGTTCGAACTGGGTGACGGCCAGTCGGCGGAGGCGTTGAGTGCCTGGCTGACGTCGCGCTATCCGGACAGTTGGTGCGTCAGTTCGGCGCAGTTCTCGCTGTTATGGTGCCGGCCTGCGGCGGTGCAGGTGGATAATCCACGGTTGCTCGAAAAACTCGCAGGCCAAGGCTGGAATGTCCTGCGGGTGGCCGTCGGTGGGCAGGCAGAGGGGCTGGCCGGGTTGCGCCGTTGCTACCGGCGCGTCGGTGACTTGCTGGCCTACGGCCGCGATGTTCTGCCGCATTCGCGGTTGCTGACCCTCAACCGTTATCGCTTGCCGGTGATGCTCTGGCGCCATCGCAACGACGACGCGCTCGACGAACTGCTCAACCCCCTGCGCAAGGTGCTGGCCAAGGACAACAACGGCCAACTGCTGGCCACCCTGCGCAGTTGGTGCGACCACGATGGGCAAAGCCAGGCCTGCGCCGATGCGTTGGGCATCCACCGCAACAGTCTGCGCTACCGCATGGAGCGTATCGCCGAACTCAGCGGCGTCGACCCACTGACCCTGGACGGCATGCTTGCCCTGTACCTGGGCGTACAGCTCTTGCCCCAGCCTTTGTCGGAATGAACAACAAACCCCACCCGCACTTGTGCATCGGACCGGCGTCATTCCCGGTGCCAACTGGCAGCATGGGCGTCATAAAAACCGGAGAAAGCCCATGAAAATCATCATCGCCCCCGACTCGTTCAAGGACAGCCTGAGTGCCGAGGGCGTCGCCCAGGCCATTGCCCAAGGCTTGGCGCAGGTCTGGCCGGATGCGCAGTTGATCCAGTGCCCGATGGCGGACGGCGGTGAAGGAACGGTGGATTCGGTACTCGCGGCCTGCAATGGCGAATTGCGCCGCCAAGCCGTACGCGGGCCGTTGGGCGCCACGGTTGATGCGCGCTTGGGCTGGTTGGCCGACAGCCACACGGCGATCATTGAAATGGCCGAAGCCAGCGGCCTGCAATTGGTCCCGCCAGGGCAGCGCGATGCCTGCATCAGCAGCACCTACGGCACTGGCGAACTGATCCGCGCCGCGCTGGATGCTGGCGCACAGCGCATCATCCTGGCGATTGGCGGCAGTGCCACCAATGATGGCGGGGCCGGCGCGATGCAGGCGCTGGGCGTGCAACTGTCTGACGCCCAATTCCAGGTGCTGGCGCCGGGCGGCCTGGCCTTATCCCAGCTGGCCCATATCAGCCTGGAGCGGCTTGATCCGCGCCTGTCCGAGGTGCGCTTCGAAATCGCCGCCGACGTCAACAATCCCCTGTGCGGTGCCCACGGCGCCTCAGCGATTTTTGGCCCGCAAAAAGGCGCCAATCCCGAGCAAGTCCAAAAGCTGGACGCTGCCCTCAGCCACTTCGCCGATCACTGCGCCAAGGTGCTGCCCAAGGACGTGCGCGATGAACCCGGCAGCGGCGCCGCCGGCGGCCTGGGCTTCGCCGCCAAAGCCTTTCTCGGCGCACAATTTCGAGCCGGTGTAGACGTCGTCGCCGAACTGGTTGGCCTGGACGCGGCCATACGCGGCGCCGACCTGGTCATCACCGGCGAAGGCCGCTTCGACGCCCAGACCCTGCGCGGCAAAACCCCCTTCGGCGTCGCCCGCATCGCCCAACAGCACGGCGTACCCGTGATCGTCATCGCCGGCACCCTGGGCGACGGTTATGAACAGATGTACGCCCACGGCGTTGACGCTGCCTTCGCCCTGCCTTGCGGCCCGATGAGCCTGGAGCAGGCGTGCGGTGAGGCACCGCGTTTGTTGCGTGAGCGGGCGGCGGATATTGCGCGGCTGTGGCGGGTGGCGGCCAAGCACTGACGTCGCCTCCCGAACATGGGACAATCCGCGCCTTTTTTGACACGGAGAGTCCCCATGCTGCGCCCCGCATTCCTGGCACTGCTGTTGACCGGCACTGCCACTTTCGCTCAAGCCGACGCCGAAACCGTCCCCTTGCTCCGGGAAATCAAGAACTGGGTCACGGGTTGCGACAACCTGCGCAATTGCCATGCCCTCAGCGCACCCAGTGGCGTTGACGAAGAGGACTACAGCTCGCTGACCTTGCACATCTGGCATCAGGCCGGGCCTGAAGGGTTCCTGCGTTTGCGGTTCGACCATCGCGGCGAGGCGCTGGACCTGTCGACTCTGCTGTTGGACGGCCAGCCGCTGGAGCTGGAGCTGACCCGGGACCTGCACATAGAACTCGACGATCAGGGCGGTGATCCCGAGGTGCAATCCTACGGCGTAATCGAGGACGCTGCAGCGCGGCGGTGGCTACAGCGTTTGCGCAACGGCCAGCGTGTGCAATTGCCGGGGGATGAGCAAGCCCATGTGTCGCTGAGTGGGCTGAGTGCTTCGCTGTTGTTGATGGATTCCGTGCAGGGCCGCGTGGATAACGTCAGCGCCCTGGCCCGGCCGGGTAAAGGTGCGGCCAGCGGCGTGCCCGCGCGCCTGCAGACACCAGTGTTGCGCAGATTCCCAGGAGCGCCGGGGTTGACTGCGCAGGAGCAGGCTGGCCTCGTCGCGGCTGCGTTGCATACCATCACGCCCGAGGATAACGGCACCGGCAGCGCGCCCGAGGCCAACGCTGGCGCCCTGACCGCACAGCAGGCGATGACGGTGGTGCGTTATGACTGCGCAGCCTACAACTGTGAATACGATGTGGTCAGCCGCCAGCGCCAGGCGCCGTACGCACAAACCCCGATGCACCTTGAGTCCTTGCCATTGGGGATCGAGCCGCTGCAAGGCTCGGTGGGGTACGACCCGGCCAGCGGCACCTTGAGTTATTTCTACAAGCTGCGCGGGCTCGGCGATTGTGGCGAGGGCGCCGTCTGGGTGTTTGATGGCCAGGGGTTCCAGCTCAGCGAGCTGCACGCCATGCCGCGCTGCACCGGGGTCGGTTACGGCGATTGGCCGGCGTTGTGGTCGACAGCGCCGGCACCCTAGCCATCGGACGGGCAGGGCCTCTACACTGGCTGGCCACGTGTCTTTCAAAGGATGAAACACCATGCACACGCCTGAACCCCATATCGTGATCCAGCGCTTTACCGAGGCCCATCTTGAGGGCGTCGCAGCGCTCTATAACGAACCGGCCGTGTGTCGACAGGTGCTGCAAATGCCTTTTCAATCCGTGGAGGCCTGGCGCAACAGACTGGTACTGGACAACGAGCGCCGGCTACAACTGGTGGCGGTGCACGGGGGCGAGGTGATCGGCCAGCTCGGCCTGGAACAGTACCTGCGCGTGCGCCGGGCCCATGTGGGTTCGTTCGGCATGGGCGTCGCACAGGCCTGGCAGGGCAAGGGCGTGGGTTCGCGCCTGCTGACGGCCGCGCTGGACGTGGCCGACAACTGGATGAACCTGCACCGCGTGGAACTCACGGTGTACGCCGACAACGAAGCCGCGCAACACCTGTACCGTAAATTCGGTTTCGAGGTGGAAGGGGTGTTGCGCGATTACGCCCTGCGTGACGGTGTGTTTGTCGACACCGTGAGCATGGCGCGCCTGCGCCGGTCGGCTTAATCCTGCAAGGCAAACGCCACCGCAGCCTGCGCATGCAGCTCGGTGGTGTCCAGCAGTGGCAGGTCGCTGTGTTCCGGCTTGATCAGCATCCCGATTTCCGTACAACCGAGGATGATTGCCTGGGCGCCACGGGCGGCCAGGGATTCGATCACCCGTTGGTAGATCTGGCGTGACGTGTCGCTGATCACGCCCACGCACAACTCTTCATAGATGATGCGGTGCACGTCCCGGCGCTCATTCGCGTCCGGCACCAATACCGTCAGGCCATGCTCGGCCAGGCGCGACGTGAGAAAGTCCTGCTCCATGGTAAAGGCAGTCCCCAACAGACCGACCGTCAGCGTGCCGGCTTCCACAGCGGCCAAACCGGCGGCATCGGCGATGTGCAGGAAAGGAATCGACACCGCCGCCTTAATACGTGGTGCCACCTTGTGCATGGTGTTGGTACACAGCACCACACACTCGGCGCCGCCCGCTTGCAGGCGACGCGCAGCCTCTTCCAGGATCAACGCGGCGTCATCCCAGCGCCCTGCATGCTGGGCCTGCTGCACAGGGCCGAAATCCACGCTGTACATCAACAGTTGCGCCGAGCGCAGCGGCCCGAGTTGGTCGCGTACGCGCTGGTTGATGATCCGGTAATACTCGGCGCTGGACTCCCAGCTCATGCCGCCGATAAGGCCGATGGTGCGCATGTGATATTCCTGACAAGGGATGTGGCTTCACCTTACCCACTGGCCAGCCAATAGTCATACGCAGTTGCCAGCCAAATGACCGGTGCAGTTTTAAGCCGTACGCCGAACCGCCGCATCTGCCATGATCAGCCCTCGCAACCTGGCTCACCCAAGGAATCTGGCAATGGACGATGTACAGCAACTGGGCGAGATGCTTCGTCATTACGCCGACAGCGAAGCGCACAAGAAGCAGCAATACGACGTGCAATCAGCCCGCTGGGCACAAAAACTCGGTGAGTTGTTCGGGCAGATCGAACAGTGGCTGGAGCCGGTGAAAACCGTCGGGCTGCTGGAGGTCTATCGTCAAGCCTATGTGGCCAGCGGACCCAGCGTGCCGGTGGAGACGTCCACCTTCAAGACCGAGAAGCTCATTGTGCAGATCACCGGCAAAACCGTGGAGTTCGTGCCGGATGTGATGGGCGCGGGCGGTTCGATTTCCGTTGCAGTGATGGGCTTGACCGCGGCGCGCCACGGCAGCGTTTCGCTGGTGCTGGCGGCCGATAAAAACGACTGGCTGTGGAAGAAAACCAATGGCCTGAAAGACCCGGATACCTTCGGTTTCGACGCCAACTTCCTGGCCTCGCAGTTGCAAAGCCTGATCCCTCGCGAGCGCAGCTGAGTCGTCTTGTCGCCACACCCGCTGGTCTGCCAAATGCCCGGGGTCAAATAAGGTGTATTCCCCAGGATTGGCTATACCTACAGCTCATTGTTTCGATGAAAACCGCCAGGGAGTTCGATGATGAAGCTAAGGCTAATGATCAGCACGCTATGCATTGCCACGATGGGGATGACGGGCTGCGCCAGCAAGGTGACGCAACCGGATGAGTATTCGGGCTTTCTGTCCGACTACAGCCACCTCAAGCAGGCCCAGTCACCGTCGGGCGCCGAGGTGATGCGCTGGGTCGATCCCAAGCTGGACCTGAGCCGCTACAACGCGGCCTACATCGAACCCACGCAGTTTTACCCCAAGCCCCACGGCACCGCGAAAATCCCCGACAGCACCCTCAACGGCATCAACGCCTACTACAACCAGGCGCTCAAGCGTGAGTTGGCCAAGTCACTGCCCCTGGCCAACGCGCCCGGCCCAGGTGTGATCGTGGTGCGTGCGGCAATCACTGCTGTCAGCAGCAAGACCGAAGGCCTGAAACCCTATGAGTTCATCCCGGTGGCCCTGGTGGCGGCGGCGGTGAGTACCGGCACCGGCATCCGTGACCAGGAAACCACCTTGGGCACCGAAGCGCAGTTTCTGGACGGCGCCAGTGGCAAGGTCATCGCCCAAGTGGTGCGCAAAGGCACCGGCAAGCCACTGGCAAACGATTCACAGGTAATGAAGGCCGATGACGTGAAAGGCGTGATCGACGGTTGGGCATCCGACCTGCATCAGTCCTACATGAAACTTAGAAAACACTAAAACGCATTCCTGGCCAGCCGGTTGTAGTAGCTGAGCAGGGCGTCGTAGCGGCGGGTGACGAGGTCATAGTCGTCACTCAACTGCTGCGGCGCGGCGTGGTCCTGCCAGTGCTGGTGCAGGGTAACCAAGGCCTTGAGGTATTCATCGGCAGGCGCCTTGATGTTGTACCAGAGGTGAATCGCCTCATCGTCGAGCCTTCTGCTGGGCATGGCGTTCAGAAAGATTCGGCTGTCTTCGGCAGTCTGGCGCAGCGCTTCGGTCAAGTCGGCCACCTGCTGCGGGGTCAGGTTGGCGTCGCGCACGCCTTGCTCGATCTGGTTGACCGCCTGGCGCGCCGTGATCATGTAGTTGAGCAGATGCCACTGCATGTCCCGGCCAAAGCGCGCCTCCAGCAGCGCCAGTTGCGCGGGACGCACGCGTAGATCTTCATCCTCCAGCTGTTGGCGCAGAGAAGTGGACGCCGTCAGGTAGGTTTCGACGACCTGGTCGTAAGCCAGCATTAATTGCTTGTGTTTGGCCTCTGCGGCTATTTCCTGGCCCGTAGGCGCCAGACTGCGCGCCTGCACGCGAGCGACCCCATCCGCCAGGGCCGTGAGGTTGTACAGCGATTGCGCGTAGGCGCCGGCGGCCGCGAGCAAATCGCTGGCGGGTGCCTGGCGTTCCAGTTTCACCGTGTACTGCTGCGAACACACCGACCGCTGGATAAGGTACGGCGCCGGCTCGTTGCGGTCGCCATAGTTGTCGAGGGTCGGCTTGTCGGGCTCGGGGTAATAAGTTAGGCGCGTATCCCGGTCGACGCGGTTCACGCAATCAATGATCGGCGCCAGGGCACTCGCCCTGGCGGTGTGGGGGCTGTCGCGCTGGTCCAGCCACAGTTGCACCTTTTGCAAAGGCCTGCTGGCACCGGCCACGCCGAGCAGGCCCAGGCCCAATGCCAGACTGATGGGTAACAACCATTTTGGATTCATGGCTTGGCCTCCTGACCGTACCACTGCGCCTGCGTGGCGGGCGCCTGGCACTCAACCACGCTGCGCGGCATGCGGCTGCACAGGCGTTCGGTCCACTGTTGCAGGCCTTGGTTGCGGGTGACCCGATGCTGGTTGTCGAGCACCTTCAAGCCAGCGTAGAGCGCGACCGCAGTGACGAGGCAAAGCGCCGTGCCGAGGACGGCCCAGCGCGGATGGCGGGCGGTCCACGGTGTGTGGTGATTCATGAAAGGCCGCTTGATCAGCCCCACCAGCGCCAGCGCGACCACCAGGGTCAAGCTGGCGAACGGGCTGAACACATAACCCAACGCCGCCGCCAGAACGAGGCCGGGGATCAGGTCGCGTATCGGCAACAGCGGCAAGTGGGTCGGGCTGAGACAGCGGGGCAAGCGTTGGCTCAGCTGTTCATCCAACACGCGGTATTGATGAGCCAACGGACGCCAGGCCTGCCAGGCGATGCCCGCACCGACCACGGCACCGATCGACCACAAAATCCCCAGGCCCAAGGTCGGTACCACGTTGCCGGCCAGGGCGTCGGCCTTTACCAGCACGCCCACCAGGCAACTGAGCACCAGCGCCACGAGCCACGGCCAGGTGTCCATCGCCGACTCCCAGCCCTGCCAGAAATACACCGTGCCACCGGGCATGCCTTCGGCAACGCTGACGTGATCGGCATAAATATCGGCGCTCAGGGTCTTGCAGGCCTTCCAGTCATCTTCGTCGAAGCGTTGGGCGAAGGCACGGCGCTGGCCCAGGCTCATCGGTGCCAGCAGTAAACGTGCGGCGCGCTGTTGCGGGCTGTGGGGCGGCTCTGCGGCCAAGGCGCGTTGGCGCGCCATGAAGGCTGGCCCTTGCTGGCGCTTCAACAACAGCGCCCAGTCGCCGGCCGGGCAGCCATGGTCTGCGCCGCCGTGCCAGTTTTGTCCGGCGCACACGGCGTCGAACACCGTGCTCGACCAGTAAGGATGGTTGGCAAGCAGCCTGGCCAACCATTCGTTGAACCACTCGGCATGGGGATGATTGTTGACCCAGGCATGCGCGCCGGGTGTAGCGGCGTAGGCGGCCAGGAACGCAGCGTCGTCTTGCTGGCCGAGGGCTTGGTGCAAGGGTTGCTGCAACCGGGTCCGGTGCTGGAACTCCAGGGTGCTGATCAATTCGCTGGGCAATTCCAACCGCTGCCAGGCGGTCAGCCAGTTGAAGGTCTCGAAGGCCCATCGCGTGTCTTCGGCATTGAGGTCGCCGTCGATACAGCGCTGCAACAGGTGGACTTCGAGCAACAGCGCGGTGCCATCGGCCATGGCCGCTTGGTAATGCTGGGCGAGGCTGAGGTCGGAGGTCTCGATAAGCACGTCATCCGCGACCTGCTCGCCTGGGTTCCACGCCAGTGCCGCCTCGTAGGCCTCGCGCAGACGCTGATAGCCCTCAGGGTCATCGTCCGGGCGGGTCTTTTTCAACAAGGCGGCGTATTGACGCTTGATCGTGCGGCTATCGGCACCTGGCGTCAGGCCGAGGACATTCCAGCAAGTCATGTGCGGTGCAACTCCCTAAACAATCGCGCCCGGTCTGACCCTGTTGCGACCGGGCGCGTGGTGTTACTTGAGCGGTGTCAGTGGCGGCAGCTTCCATTGACCGCTACCCACCTCAGGCTTGGGCAGGTAAATCCGCAGGACAGCGAAAAACGGGCCGGGCGGCGCCGGCAACCAGTTGCTCTGTTCGGCTTTCGGTGGCTCATGGTGCTGCAACGCCAGGGTCACACCGCCGTCGGCGTCGCGCTTGAGGTCACCCAGCATGCGCGAGTTGATCAGGTAGCGTTTCTTGTGATTGGGCACCAGCAGCTTGGTCTTGGCGTCGTACAGGGTCAGGGACCAGAACGCATCGGCCGGAGGCAACTGGTCCTTGGCAAAATGCACGGTGTAACTGTGACGCGCACCGTTGGCCGGCTTGCCCTCGCTGTCGACGAAATAACTGAGGTACGCGGCCTCGTCGCTGGAGTTGCCGAAGATGCCCATGTCCGCACCGGCGTAGCGGTACAGGTAGTTGTTCTGCAGGTGGTCGCGGCTGCCGAACAGCTCACCGCTGGGCACTTGGTGGGTGTCGAGCTTGTCCTTCTTGAACGTTGCAAACTCGGCGCGGGCATCGCTGATGCCATCTTCCAGGGCCTTGCGCTGCTCGGTCGTCAACTGGTTGAACTTGAAGGGCGCACCGGGGGCGATGCCGATTGTGGCAAAGCGCGCCAGCAGGTCTTTTTCACTGTCCTGGGGCGCGGCGAAGGCCAACATGAAGTTCAGGTAGCGAAACAGTTGCGGGCCTTCGGCCATGGTCGCGGTGGGCTTGGGCCACTCGACCTTCGGCGCCTTGGCCGGCGCGGCTTGTTTCACGTAGCTGCTCAGCGTCTGCACTTTGTAGCCGTTCTGGATCTGCTTGACCTTGTTCAGGTCTTTTTCATCGAACAGCTGCGTGCGGTAAAGGGCGTAGGCGATGTTGCTTTCGCTGTACACCACGCGGTCCACATCGACCGGTTGCTGACCTTTCCAGTCCGGGCCGGCAATCATGTAGTGGCCGCCATTGTTGCCGGTGCTGCGGGTGCCCAGGTAGGCGATGTTCTGCGTATAGAGGTCGATCAACTGCACCGAGTAGTAACGGTTATCTTCGATCTTCGGCAACGTGAGCACCAACGGCTCGCTGCGCAGGTCCATCCATACAAAGGAGTAGGGCGTGTCGGCGTTCGGGGTCAAGATCGCCGTGTCCTTGGGCGTAAACACCTGGGCGGTGTTGCCGATCCGGTTGAACGGTGCCTTGAAGTTGGCGCCGCCTTTATCAACGGCCTGGGTGTAGAGCGTCTTGTACATCTGCACCACCGGGTAGCCATACAGGTAGGCTTCCTTGGCGATGGCCCGCGCTTCGCTCGGGGTCGCGGTGAAATCGGCCCAGGCGCCGGTACTCATGAGTATCGAGAGGCTCGCCAACAGCAGGCGCGTCGGTTTTCCAATCATGTTGTTGCGTCCTTACAGGGGGCTTTGAGTGACGGGGAGTGAAGGCTGCGAGTTTCCGGTTTTATTTCCCGAACGTCACGTTAATCCCTGCAAAAATGACGCAGGTCACGTTATCCCGCTGGCGACGGAATCAGGCGTCGGGCAGCATTGATTTGACTTTGTCGCGCAGTTGGTCAATCGAGAACGGTTTGGCAATCACTTGCATGCCTGCGGGCACGTCAATGTTCTCGGCATAGCCGCTGGCAAACAGGATCGGCAGCGAGGGTCGCAGCTCACGGACTATGGTTGCCAGTTGCTTGCCGTCCATGTCCGGCAGGCCAACGTCGGTCATCATCAGGTCAATCACCTGGCCATTGTCCTGAACCTCGACCAAAGCCGCTTCAGCGTCGGCCGCTTCAAGCACCTTGAACTCCAACTCCTCAAGTACATCGACGATCAGCATGCGCACAATGGCGTCATCTTCAACGACAAGGATGATGGAGGCTGGCGGGGACGACATAGTGGGAGTTCCTGAAAAGAGGGGGGGCGGTGATAAAAAAGTCAAAAAGACACTTCACTAGTGAGTCTTCCGGATCCAGGCAAGTTCCCCAGAAGCGCGCATTGTGACGACACTGGACGGCGTTGTCTCTTTCCAGGGGCGTACAAATTGAATTCTTAGGCCCAGCCCCGCAGGGTTTGCTGCAAGGCTGGGGTGTTCAACAGCGCAAATCAAGGCATTACAATTGGGCATCGATGAGTTGCTGTAGAGCCGGCTTGTTCACGAAATCGACATTCATGTCAGTTGGGTCAAATGTGCTGACAGAGTATTCCCGTGTACCGCGCTTTTTGCCGTAGGGGAGCAGGGTGGCGGCAATGTTCCCGCTGTTCAGTGCTTTCTCCATGCCCTCCTGCATCGATTGCAAGGTGGTGAATGTGGCCATCCCGGAGTTGGGTTCGTAGAAAAACCAATCAGTCTTGCCGGCTTCAACTCTTATCCCGGCGAGCATTGCATGGTCCTTGGTCGTTATCCGCAGGGTTTTTGATTGGGGGGAGTTGGTCAAGTCCTCGATGATGTCTTGGTAAGGTTTCTTCGTATGCGGTTTGCCCATATGGAACGTAGTTTTCCTGCTGGCCGAGTCTTGAAGATCTTTTAGCTGTTGAATGAACAAAGCAGCTTTGGGATCGCTTGGGTTATCGGCTGCCTTGTAGAGGTTTTGCATCAGCTTATCTTCTTTCCCTTGGTGGACCGCCAAGGCCATTGCATTGGATAGACCCGCGCACTCGCCACGCGACGTAATATCAACATTCGCCAGGTAATGAACTTGTGACACCGGGACGACGCGAACGCCGGGCGCGCTAACATCGTGGGTCAAGAGACGAGATGCGTACTGAGCATTCTCAAGGTCGATCTTTTTGATTTCCCTTGTCAGCACCCCCATTTCTTCCGGGGTTCGATCGGGTTTTGATGCCAACTGCCTGAGTTCGGCGCTGTCCATGCCTTTGTGGTACCCCTTGACATTCTCCAGTAGGCCGCGTGAATGCCCTAGGTTGTACCGCGGCAGATTGGGCGGCGTTTGCGCAGCGAGGATGTTGTTCTTGAGGTCCATATGATGGAATTCGCGCTCTCCCTGGGCGTTAAACGTGGGGGGCTCACTTGCGCCCTTGGGCTTGAAATCCTTGATCGGCAACCCATACAGCTCGTTTTTGTCGGGGTTGTAGTGGTACCACTGATCGTTCTTGAGCACTGAGACCGTTTCAATGCTGCGGTTCCCGGCGGTAAACGTACCGATCAAGGCCGTGCCGTGTTCTTTGCTGACGGCGTTCAGCAGGTCATAGCTACCGCTGGCACCCCTTAGTTTATGAATGGCCTCAGCCCCTCTGGTCGCGAGGAAACTGGCGCCCTGGCCCAATACCCTCGCGCCTCCCGCCGCTAGATCACCCAAACCGCTCAAGGGGTTCAGCGCCCCTATGGTCGCTGCACCGATCACTTTGGCGGCGCGTAGCGCCTTGGCGCCGCTGGAGAGCGCGGAGCTACTTATCTTCATCAGTTTGCCTGCGGCTGCGGCGCCAGCGGTGAGAAAGCCGAATACATCCAGCGCCAGATCGAACGCGCCCTCGCCATAGTTCCCTTTCTGGAAATTGACGATGGCCGATCGAAACGGGATCAGGTTTAACAGAAATTCGGTGAGTGGCTTGGGGCCGCCTTGCAATTCGTCCAGGGTGGTCTGGCCCAGCGCATTGGCTTTTATAGACGGGTCGTCGAGTTCAAGGTGCTGCACAAACGCGTTGGCAATGGCACGGGATCGATCGCCGCTGAAGGAGTTCAACTGTGATTCATTCACCGGTCGTTCAACACTGAGCAGGTCGGCTCCCTCGTCAGGCTTGAAGGGTTTAGTCGTGGATACCCACCGTGATCGACTTGAACTCTGTTCCTCCGCCCGCCACAGATGCGTGGGTTCAATCGTGCCTTTGTTGAAGTTGATTTCGTAAGCTGCTGATACGCCGTTCAGTTCAGTCCTGACCAGCAGGCCTGGCTTGTTTGGACCGTAGGTTTTATCGGTAAACCCCAGGCCTAACTCGTGCGAACCTTCTTGGAACAAGGTGACTTTACCGAATTCGAAATTTTTTCGATCCGCCAACGGCAGCTGTGAAATCAAGTGCCGGATCGTGGTGTTTACAGCGGATTTTTTGTCCTTGATGCTTTGGCTGAACTCTTGTTCGAAGGCGCCTCGCACGCCAAAACTCAAGTTGGCGTTCAATGCTTCCAACGGAATACGGGGGTCATCCGACTTGAAGGGCGCCGGATCCGGCAAGTCCATCATGGCGATATCCAACATCGAATGCTCGCCTACCAGCCTGATTTGCTTATCGGTCCCGCGATAAGCGTCTGTACTCAGCACTTTCTCTTCGAAAAGCGGCCCCAGGTCGCCAAAACGCTCTTGGAGTCTGGCCAGTGCAATTTCTTTTCGGGTGGGTATTGGCTCGTCCAGCGCTTTGGTCGCCGTGAGCCGAGCGTCAAGTTGTTCGTTGAAGGCGGTTCTGACCGTATCGAGTTGTGCGTCGGAGTAGTCGTCGTTGAGGTTTTTGCCGATAACACCGTTGGCCACTCCCCAATCCACCAGGGCCGCAGCCTGGGCGTGCTGGGTAATCGAACGGTCTGCCAGGGATGCACTTTCGGCTTCTCGCATGACATCGGCAAACGTCATGTTCGGGACTTTGCCCGGCGTACGGGCCTCGATTGTGGCCGCAGCCACCGCCAGGTTCATCCACGCCGTACTGCCATAGGTCACCGAGGCAGGTATGTCCTTGATCAGGAACATCGGGGCGCGGCTGGCCAACAGCAGGTGGGCACCGACGTGTGCCAAGGCGGGGCTTGTGCGCTTTGTCGCGCTCAAATGAGCGGCCAGGCCTTCAACTACGGCGGAGGCGGGCTTACCCCAATGTTGCTCGCTTGCCAGATCGAAACCGGCAATGCTGTTGCGACGAGGCGCGGTGATGGACTCGGGGTCCATCTGCAGCGCAATCCCCGCCAGCAGGTAATCCGTCACGCTGCTGCCGGTGTCAATGCCTTGCATTTTCTCTTGTATGTCTTTGCCCATCAGTTGGGCCCGCGGCGAGCTGATCAGCGCATTCAGTATCTTCGCGGGATCATTCTGCGCATCCGCCGGTAACGGCTGGCGATAACGCAGGAACTCAAGTACACCGTCTTGGGTTTGCATCACCAACGGTTTGTCACCCAGATGGTGGACGTGATTGAGCGTAATGGCCCGCAGGCGTCGCTGTTCGTCTGACGCCAAGGGCGTTGGCCAGGACAGCGCGCCTCCCAGATTGCCCAGAGGGTGCTCCAACGCTCTGTCGATCACCGCATCAGCGAGTGCATTGAGGTGGAAGTGGGCGGCGGGCACCTTGACTCCCAGGTGCTCGATGAAAGCCTCCAGGCTCACGCTGCCATTGCCCGGCGCGAGGTACGAAGAGGCCGGATCGATAGCCATGGATGTGTTTTTTACCCCCTCAAGAATGGCCTCTGGCGTTGCGTCTTTGCCCATTCTTGTCGCCAGGTCCCTGAGCGCCTGGCCGAGCGTCTTCAAGTTCGCCTTATCGGCCAGTTGGCCGCAGAGGTCGGTTTTCCGGGGTGACGATGGGGTGTCCGAGGGGCCTATAGCCGAAGGGGCTGACTCAGCAAGGCTCGGCCTGGGCGTGGCTGTAACGACGGGAAGGGGCGTGGCGGTAGACACATGTGTCGAGATATTCAACATGCTGCAAATACCTTTACGGATAGGAATTAAGCGCCCTCCTGATGGAAGCTCCCTGTTTCGGAGACGCAGCATTGGGTGGAAAACCGACGCGCCCACGTTCCGATTGCACGTGCACAACAGTGTGAGGAGTTAAATCGTTGACATGATGTGACACGCCGTTGATAGAGGCACTTTTGTACCAAGTGGCAGCAGTTCTTCGCACTCCCGGCCTTAGAAAAATAGCGTTCAACCGCAACTTTGGGGCAAACTCCCGGTTTTTCCGTACTTGGCCAAGGCATGCCCATGACTCCCGCGTCGTCAGTCGATGAAAAGAGCTTTCGTACCCTCCTGAGCCGAAACGTGGCATTACCCCTGGGTGTGGGTGTGCTCAGCGCCGTGTTTTTTGTGTGCCTGATCACTTATTTGCTGACGGTGATCAAGTGGGTGGAGCACACCGATCGGGTGATCAATAACCTTAACGAGTCCTCCAAGCTCACCGTTGACCTGGAAACCGGCATGCGCGGGTTCCTGATCACCGGTGACGAGCATTTCCTCGACCCGTACGAAGTGGCCAAGCCGCGCATCATTGCCGACCTGCGTAACTTGCAGGAGTTGGTGGCGGATAACCCGCAGCAGGTCGACCGCCTCAAGCGCTTGGAGGCCATGCAGGGTGAGTGGAACAATTACGCCCAGTCGATGATTGATATGCAGCGCCAGAGCGGTGATTACCGCAGCGCTGTGAAGGCTGGCCGAGGCAAGCGCCTGACCGATGAGATCCGCAAGGAATACGACGACGCGGTGGCGATGGAGCAACAGTTCCGTCTTTCCCGCAATGAGGATGTCACACGTACCACGATAATCAGTGTCACCCTGTACCTGGCGTTCGTACTCGGCTTGAGTGGTTTTCTGGCGTATATCGGCAGGAAAAATCTGCTTTCTCTGTCAGAGAGCTACGCCACAACCCTCGCGTCACAACAGAAGATTGCACGCCGCCTCGAACAGCAGGCCTGGCTGCGCAACGGGCAGACTGAACTGGCCGAACAAGTGCTGGGCCAACTGACCCTGAACATGCTCGGGCGCAATATCCTGCAGTTTTTTGCCCAATACATGGGCTCGGCCGTTGCGGCGCTGTATGTGCGCGAGGAACACGGCGGCCTGAAACGGGTGGCCACTTATGGCTTCTCCCGCGAGCAGGAGCAACTGGAGCAATCAATCTACAGCGACGAAGGTATCGTTGGGCAGGCCGCGCAACTGGAGCGTCTGATCCGCCTGGATGATGTGCCGGTGGATTACTTCAAAGTCAGCTCCGGCCTCGGCGAAGGCCCTACACGCAGCGTGCTGGTAATGCCAACCAGCGATGACGACCGCGTCAACGGCGTGATCGAACTCGGCTTCCTGCGCCCGCTGGATGACCGCGACATTGAATTGCTGGAGCTGATCGCCGGCAACATCGGCACCTCCATCGAGGCCGCGCGTTATCGCCAGCGCCTGCAAGAAGTGCTGGCCGAGACCCAGCAGCTCAACGAAGAGCTGCAAGTGCAGCAGGAAGAACTCAAGACCGCCAACGAAGAGCTGGAGGAGCAGTCACGCATCCTCAAGGAATCCCAGGCCCACCTGGAGACCCAACAGGCAGAGCTGGAACAGACCAACGAACAATTGGCCGAGCAGACCCAGACTCTGGCCGACCAGCGCGACGCGATGGACCGCAAGAACATCGAACTCAATCAGGCCCAGGTGGAGCTGGAAGATCGCGCCGAAGAGTTGCAGCGTTCCAGCAAGTACAAATCCGAATTCCTCGCCAACATGTCCCACGAGCTGCGCACGCCGCTCAACAGCTCGTTGATCCTGGCCAAGTTGCTGGCGGAAAACCCCCAGGACAACCTCAGTGCCGAACAGGTCAAGTTTGCCGAGTCGATCTATTCGGCCGGCAATGACCTGCTCAACCTGATCAACGACATCCTGGATATTTCCAAGGTCGAAGCCGGCAAGCTGGAAGTGCGCCCGGAAAACTCCAGCGTGGCGCGTCTGGTCGACGGTCTGCGCGGGATGTTCGAACCCCTGGCTGCGGACCGCAAACTGGGCTTCCAGGTGGAGGTCCAGGCCGACGCGCCGGCGATGCTGTTTACCGACCGCCAGCGTCTGGAGCAGATCCTCAAGAACCTGCTGTCCAACGCGATCAAGTTCACCGAACAGGGTCAGGTCAGCCTGTCGGTGTCCCGCGCATCGGAGGAGGGCATTGCCTTTACCGTGCGCGATTCCGGGATCGGTATTGCGCCGGACCAGCAGGAAAGCATCTTCGAAGCCTTCCGCCAGGCCGACGGCACCACCAACCGCCGTTACGGCGGCACCGGCCTGGGCCTGTCGATTTCCCGCGACCTGGCAACCTTGCTAGGTGGCTACATCAGCGTGACCAGTGAACCCGGCAAGGGCAGCGTGTTCACCCTGATATTGCCGGAGCAGTACCTGGAGCGTGCCGACGACGCGCCGCCGATCGAGCAACCGCGCCACGCCGTGGTAGTGCCTGCCCCGACACCGATCAAGGTGTCGCCGCTGCCGGTCGCCGAGGCTGACTTGATCCCGCGCTTTGCCGATGACCGCGACAAGGCACCGTTCACCACCCGCTGCATCCTGGTGGTGGAAGACGAGCCCAACTTCGCCCGGATCCTGTTCGACCTGGCCCACGAACTGGGCTACCACTGCCTGGTTGCCCACGGGGCAGATGAAGGCTACAGCCTGGCCGAGGAGTACATCCCCGACGCGATCCTGCTGGACATGCGCCTGCCGGACCATTCCGGGCTGACCGTGCTGCAACGCCTCAAGGAGCACGCGAGTACCCGTCATATCCCGGTGCATGTGATCTCCGTGGAAGACCGCGTCGAAGCCGCCATGCATATGGGCGCCATCGGCTATGCGGTAAAACCCACCACCCGCGAAGAGCTCAAGGACGTGTTTGCGCGCCTGGAGGCCAAGCTGACCCAGAAGGTCAAGCGCGTCCTCCTGGTGGAAGACGACGACCTGCAACGCGACAGCATTGCCCGCCTGATCGGCGACGATGACATCGAGATCACCGATGTCGGCTTTGCCCAGGCCGCGTTGGACCTGCTGCGCACCAACGTCTACGACTGCATGATCATCGACCTCAAGCTGCCGGACATGCTCGGCAATGAGCTGCTCAAGCGCATGGCCACCGAGGACATCTGCTCGTTCCCGCCGGTAATCGTCTACACCGGGCGTAACCTCACCCGCGATGAAGAGGCCGAGCTGCGCAAGTACTCGCGCTCGATCATCATCAAGGGCGCACGCTCGCCGGAGCGCCTGCTGGACGAAGTCACACTCTTTCTGCACAAAGTCGAATCCCAGCTGTCCCATGACCGTCAGAAGATGCTCAAGACCGCCCGCAGCCGCGACAAGGTGTTCGAGGGGCGCAAAATCCTGTTGGTGGACGACGATGTGCGCAACATTTTCGCCCTCACCAGTGCGCTTGAGCACAAAGGCGCTGTGGTGGTGATCGGGCGTAACGGCCGCGAAGCCATCGACAAACTCAATGAAGTCGACGATATCGACCTGGTGCTGATGGACGTGATGATGCCGGAGATGGACGGATACGAGGCCACCGCCTTGATCCGCCAGGACCCGCGCTGGAAGAAGCTGCCGATCATCGCGGTGACGGCCAAGGCCATGAAGGACGACCAGGAGCGTTGCCTCGCGGCGGGCTCCAACGATTACCTGGCCAAGCCGATCGATCTGGACCGTCTGTTCTCACTGATTCGCGTATGGCTACCGAAGATGGAACGCATTTAAGTGGAGCACGTTTTTTTGGACAAGAGCAGCGACATCGAGCTGCGCCTGCTGATTGAGGCGATCTACCTCAAGTACAGCTATGACTTTCGCGACTACTCCGGTGCGTCGGTCAAACGCCGCGTGGCGCACGCACTGCGCCAGTTCGACTGCGCAACCATCTCGGCCTTGCAGGAGCGTGTGCTGCACGATCCGGCGGCGTTCATGCAACTGCTGCAGTTCCTGACGATTCCGGTGAGCGAGATGTTTCGCGACCCGTCGCACTTTCTGGCCATCCGCCAGGAAGTGGTGCCGCTGCTGAAGACGTATCCGTCGATCAAGATCTGGATCGCCGGTTGCAGCACGGGGGAGGAGGTCTACTCCATGGCGATCCTGCTGCGCGAAGAGGGCCTGCTGGAACGCACGATCATCTACGCCACGGACATCAACCCGGCCTCGCTCGATAAAGCCAAGCAAGGCATCTTCTCCCTGGAGAACGTGCGCGCCTACACCGCCAATTATCAGCAGGCCGGTGGGCAACGTTCATTTGCCGACTACTACACGGCGGCTTACGATTACGCCATCTTCGACAAGACGCTACGCGAGAACGTGACCTTTGCCGATCACAGCTTGGCGACCGATAGTGTATTCTCAGAAACCCAATTAATTTCGTGCCGTAACGTACTGATTTATTTCAATAAAAAGTTGCAAGACAGGGCGTTTGGATTGTTTCACGAGTCGCTGTGCCATCGCGGCTTTCTGGTGCTGGGCAGCAAGGAAACCCTGGATTTTTCGGCCTACAGCAAGCAATTCGAACCCTTGGTCAAGCAGGAACGGATCTACCGCAAATCATGAACGAAGCGCCAGCCAGCCCGATTCGCGGGATTGAAGCCATTGTCGTCGGCGCGTCTGCCGGCGGTGTGGAGGCATTGCTGAGTATTTTTGGCGAGCTGCCTGAGGGCTTTGGCTTGCCCATCATTGCGGTGCTGCACCTGCCGGATGAGCGTCGCAGCCAGTTGGCCGAAGTGTTTGCCCGACGCCTGCGTATCCCGGTGCATGAGGCGCGTGACAAAGAGCAGATCAAGGCAGGCGCTCTCTATTTCGCTGGCCCTGGTTATCACCTCTCGGTGGAGCTTGATTACAGCCTGTCCCTGAGCCAGGAGGACCGCGTGCATCATTCCCGACCCGCCATCGATTACCTGTTCGCGTCGGCCGCCGATGCCTACGGCAAAAATCTGCTGGCGATTCTGCTGACCGGCGCCAACCAGGACGGCGCGCGTGGTCTGGCCCACGTCAAGCGCTCCGGTGGCATCACTGTCGTGCAAGACCCGGCCGAGGCGCGCATCTCCGTAATGCCCCGGGCGGCCCTGGCCCTGCATACCCCCGACCATATTCTTACGCTGAGCCAAATCGGCTCGTTACTGGCTTTGCTGGAATCTTCCCCATGTTAAGTACTGTCCAGGCCAAACTGCTGATCGTCGACGATCTGCCGGAGAACCTGCTGGCCCTCGAAGCGCTGATCAAGCGTGAGGATCGCCAGGTCTTCAAGGCATTGAGCGCCGATGAAGCCTTGTCCCTGTTGCTGGAGCACGAATTCGCCATGGCGATTCTCGACGTGCAGATGCCCGGCATGAACGGTTTCGAACTGGCCGAGCTGATGCGCGGCACCGAAAAAACCAAGAACATCCCGATTGTGTTCGTCAGCGCTGCTGGCCGCGAACTCAACTACGCCTTCAAGGGCTACGAAAGCGGCGCCGTGGATTTCCTGCACAAACCGTTGGATATCCACGCGGTGAAGAGCAAGGTCAATGTGTTTGTCGACCTCTATCGCCAGAGCAAGGCCATGAAGCAACAGGTCGAAGCCCTGGAGCGCAGCCGCCGCGAGCAGGAGTTGCTGCTGAACCGCCTGCAGGCCACCCAAGCCGAGCTGGAGCAGGCCGTGCGCATGCGTGACGACTTCATGTCAATCGTCGCTCACGAAGTGCGTACGCCCCTCAACGGGCTGATCCTGGAAACCCAACTGCGCAAGATGCACCTGGCCCGGGACAACGCCGCCGCCTTCACCCTGGACAAGATGCACGCGATGGTCGACCGCGATGAGCGACAGATCAAAAGCCTGATTCGCTTGATCGAAGACATGCTCGACGTGTCGCGTATCCGTACCGGCAAGTTATCGATACGCCCGGCGCGGTTTGACCTCGCACAACTGGTCAGCAACCTGGTGGAAAACTTTGCGCCGCAAGTGGCGGCCGCCGATTCGTCGATGCAACTGGTTGCAGACGAGCCCGTCGAAGGCAGCTGGGACGAGTTCCGCATCGAACAGGTGGTCACCAACCTGCTGACCAACGCCCTGCGCTACGGGGCCAAGAGCCCGGTTGAAGTGCGGGTGTACAGTGAGCACGGCGAAGCACGGGTAGAGGTGCGTGATCACGGTATCGGCATCAGCGAAGAGAACCAGAAGCGTATCTTCCAGCAGTTCGAGCGCGTGTCCGCCAGTCAGGTAGCAGCGGGTCTTGGCCTTGGACTGTTTATTTCCGAGCAGATCGTTGCGGCCCATGGTGGCACCATCGAGGTCGAAAGCCAGATAGGCGAGGGCGCGCTGTTTCGGGTGTGCCTGCCCCTCGATACGTCGGCGTGAAATCAATCGTCACTTCGACGCAACCTTCTGCGTGACCCTATGGTCGTACATGCAGCAACTGACCGGACAAAGGCTTCCCATGAGTGAAGATGCACAAGATGTCGTACTGATTGTCGAAGACGACGAATCCATTATGTTTGTGCTGGGCGAATACCTGGCAGGCCTCGGCTATCGGGTGTTGAAGGCGATCAATGGGGAGCAGGCATTCGAAATCCTGGCCTCCAAGCCGCACCTGGACCTCATGGTGACTGACTACCGCCTGCCGGGCGGGATTTCCGGGGTGCAGATCGCTGAACCTGCGATCAAGCTGCGGCCGGAGCTGAAGGTCATCTTTATCAGCGGTTACCCTCAGGAAATCCTCGATTGCAACAGCCCGATCACGCGCAATGCACCGATCCTGGCCAAGCCGTTTGATCTGGATACGCTGCAGGAACATATCCAACGCCTGCTGGCCTGAAACGAAAGGGCCGGCGCAGAGATATCTCGGGCCGGCAAGACCACCTTCAGTCGATCAAATCAAATCAAATCCGGATGCCGGGTCGCAAGGTCCCGCAGCAACGTTTGGCCCTTGTGCTCCTGACTGAGTACCGATGAGAGCCCATAGGCGCTTCTGGTGTTGTCGCCGCCAACGAGGATGAGTTTGGCGCCGCCGTCTCCAAACGCAGTCTGTGCGTCTTTCAATGCGTTGGCTTGCAGATCGTTCAGCGCGCTGCCGCGCAGGTGCATCAGGGTCCGTTTCTGGTAGATGCCTTCCTTGAGATCCGAAAGGATCACGATCATTTGCATAGCGCAATAAAACTGCACGATAAAGCTGGGCCAGCCGTTTGTCAGCCTCTTCAGTGCTGTTAGTGCTCGCCCAATTAAAGGCATGTGTCGAGCCGTCACCGTCCGTGCTCGCCATTACATTGCGTCTGGAAATGGTTTCACCCGTATGCTTCGGGCGCGGTCTGGGCAAGGACGTGCTTTGAATAATCGGCAGGGTTGTCATGAAAACTCTCGACGAATGTAAGTGAGTCGTCTGATTAGATAGACGGCAACTTGTTCTGTGGCGAGAGATGTAGTTAAGGTCCCTGTGCGTATGTTTGAAGTGTTACAAAGCATTAGAAGAGCCACTAACAAGTTACCCTGCATAACTTGCGCCCCCCCATTATATTAGGAGGGGTTATGCTCGAATCATCTCCCTGACCTTCGCCGTCAATAGATCGAACGTGAACGGCTTGGTGATCAACTGCATGCCAGGGTCCAGGAACCCGCCGCGTACCGCCGCATGTTCAGCATACCCCGTGATGAACAACACCTTGAGATCCGGTCGAAGCTGCCGGCCGATTTCGGCCATCTGCCGGCCATTCATACCCGGCAGGCCGACGTCACTGATCAGAAGATCGATGCGTTGGTCCGACTCAATGATCGGTAATGCCGTATTGGCATCCCCGGCCTCAACAAAGCCATAACCCAACTCCTTGAGTACTGCGCAGACCAGCACGCGTACGGCGGGGTCGTCTTCGACGATCAGCACGGTCTCCCCCGAATTGGCCAATGGCAGCAGCGCAGGGTTGAGCGGGGCCGCCAGCACGGTCTCACCCAGAAAACGCGGCAGGAACAAGCTGACGGTCGTCCCCAGGCCCACTTCGCTGTGCAGGGTGACGTGGCCGCGGGACTGACGGGCGAACCCGTAGATCATCGACAAACCAAGGCCCGTGCCCTGGCCGATCGGCTTGGTGGTAAAGAACGGGTCGAATACACGGCCAATCACGCTTTCGGGAATGCCGCAGCCGTTGTCGCTGATGCTCAACTCAACGTAGTCGCCTGGGGGCAGGGTGCCAAAGGCGGCGGTAAACACGCTGTCCAGGTGTCGGTTGGTGGTTTCCACCACCAATTTGCCGCCGTTGGGCATGGCATCGCGGGCGTTGAGTACCAGGTTGAGCAGGGCGCTTTCCAGTTGATTGGGGTCGGCTTCGGCCGTCCACAGCTGGTCCGTGAGGTGCATCTCAAGGGTGATGCTTTCATTGATGCTGCGTTGCAGCAGTTCGCCCATTGAGCTCACCAGCTCGTTGATATTGACCGGCTTGGAATCCAGCGACTGGCGGCGGGAAAACGCCAGCAACCGGTGGGTCAGCCCGGCTGCGCGGTTGGCCGAGGTGACGCCCAGGTCGATCAGGCTGTCGAGGTCGTCCAATTTGCCACGGGACACGCGCCTTCGCAGCAGCTCCAGGCTGCCGATGATCCCGGTGAGCATATTGTTGAAGTCATGGGCGATGCCGCCGGTCAATTGGCCGACGGCTTCCATTTTCTGTGATTGGCGCAGGGCCTCTTCGTTGTGACGCAGTTGGGCCGTGCGCTCCTCGACTTGCTGTTCGAGGGTTTCCAGGGTGCGTTGCAGGCGCAGCTCGCTTTTGCTCAAGTCGATCAGGCGGTCACGCGCCTCATACTGCCGGCGACGGCCGCGCAGGGCAGTGCTGACCAGGCTGATTAGCGTCACGGGGTGGAAGGGCCGCTCCAGGAAGGTGACATTGCCGAGCAAGCCGCTGAACTGGGAGGAGCCATTCTGCTCGCTGCTGCCATGGTGGGTCATCAGCACGATGGGCATGTCCGACCAGGCCGGCTGCTGGTGCAAGTACTCCAGCAGGGGCTCAAGGTCGACACCGCGCAATGCTTCAGCGGCGATGATCAGCAGGCCTGCACCCTGTTCCAGCGCGTCGCACAGCATTGGCAGGTGGGTCGCGACGATGCCGGTGTAACCGGCCTCGTTGAGCATCATCAGCGCCAGCGAGCTATCGCGTCCTACGGGCGCCAGGATAATCGCGCGCTCGGAGACGCCAGGTAGAGTGGGCACTATCCCTCATCCTTGAGCAGAGGGGAGCCGGCACCCATGTAGGTCGGGATGCCGCGCAGTACGCCCTGGAAGTTGTCCAGAGGCTCGCCAACGGTAAGGCCACGGCTGCCGATGCGGTATTCACGAATGGTTGATTCGTGGGCGCCGGTACGCTTCTTGATGATCGAAATTGCGCGGCGGACTTTGCCCAGGGCTTCGAAGTAACGCAGCAGAATCACCGTGTCGGCCAGGTAGGTGATGTCGACCGGCGCTTGCATATCGCCGACCAGCCCGTGTTGGGCGACGGTCATGAAGGTGGCCGCGCCTCTACGGTTGAGGTACAGCAGCAGTTCGTGCATGTGCAGGATCAGCGCGTTTTCCTCCGGCATTGCTGCCTGGTACCCGTTGATGCTGTCGATCACCACGGTCTTGATGCCCGCTTCATCGACGGCGCGGCGCACCCGGTGGGAGAACTCGCCGGGGGACAGCTCGGCAGCGTCCACTTGTTCGATCATCAGGTTTCCGGTGGCCTGCAGCGCTTCGAGGTCGATGCCCATGTTTTTCATGCGCTCGAACAGCAGCCCCAGCTCTTCGTCGAAAATAAACAGCGCAGCCTTCTCGCCCCGTGACACGGCGGCGGCGGCGAAGATCATCGAGATCAGCGATTTACCAGTACCGGCTGGGCCGAGGATCAGGCTGCTGGAGCCGGTTTCGATGCCACCACCCAACAATGAGTCCATCTCGCTGATGCCACTGGTGAGCGTCTGGCGGTTGTAGCCACCGCGGTGTTCGGCCGCCACCAGGCGAGGGAACACGTGCACGCCGTCCTGCATGATGGTGAAGTCGTGGAAACCGCCGCGATACTTCTGACCACGGTATTTCACTACCCGCACGCGGCGGCGTTCGGCGCCGTAGTTTGGCGTCAATTCTTCCAGGCGGATCACGCCGTGGGCCACGCTGTGCACGGTTTTATCCAGGGATTCGGTGGTCAGGTCGTCCAGCAGTAATACGGTGGCGTCGTAACGTACGAAGTAGTGCTTGATCGCGAGGATCTGCCGGCGGTAACGCAAAGAGCTCTGCGCCAGCAGGCGGATCTCGGAGAGGCTGTCGACGACCACACGGGTGGGCTTGACCCGCTCCACCACCTCGAAAATCTGCCGAGTGGCTTCGCCCAGTTCAAGGTCAGAGGAATACAGCAGGCTCTGCTGGTGCTCTGCATTGAGCAGGCTTTCCGGTGGGGTCAGCTCGAAGATATGGATGTTGTCGTCCAAGTCCCAGCCGTGGGACTTGGCGCCCTGGCGCAGTTCGTGCTCCGTCTCCGACAAGGTGATGTACAAGGATCGCTCGCCGTTTTTCGCCCCGGCCTGGAGGAAATGCAGCGCCACGGTAGTTTTACCAGTGCCGGGTTCGCCTTCCAGCAGGAACAAGTGGCTGCGCGATAGACCTCCGGAAAGAATGTCATCAAGACCTTCGATGCCGATGGCCGCCTTTTCACTGAACAGCTCTTTGGATGTAGACAAGAAGTGCCCTCGGGTCACGTACAAGTAGAAGGGCATGTCCGTTGCGACACGCCATGTTTACTTGACCGTGGCACTTTGCAACCGTTCCACATTTGCTTCAATTTGTAAGCGCAGGACGGCTCTACAGACCTTGTTGCAACGCTGGATCGTCCGGGTTTTGTTGCTCAAGCTGAGCCAACAGCACCTGGACATTCTGCAACTGCCCGCTCTCTTTCCAGTAGTTGACCAGCAACACTCGCGCCTTGCGATTGGAAGGGTGACGCTGGACGATTTCCTCCAATTGGCGTTGCGCTGCTTCCAGTTCCTGCTGGTCGTGCAGGGTGGTGGCCAGGTCGTAGCGGTAATCCTGATTGTCCGGCTCCAGTTCCACTGCCTTGGACAGGCCGAGCAGCGCATAAGGCCGCTCGCCGTGGTGCAGCAGCCACATGCCGAGGGCGTGTTGCAGGTAGGCGGATTCGGGGTGCGCCGCCAACTGTCGGGCCAGTAATTGGCGGGATTCGTCAGTCTTGCCTTGTTTATCCAGCAGCTCGATCTGCGCAACCACTGCTTGCAGGTTGTCCGGCTGCAAACGCATCGCCTGCTCCAGGGCATGTTGCGCCTCAGGCAGCAGGGCGCTGTGGATGTACAGGCGTGCCAGTTGAATCCAGCCCTCGGCGGTTTCGGGCTGGGTCTTGAGGTGCTTTACGAATTCATCCAGTACCTGTTGCAACGGCCCGAAGTACAGGCCAAGGGTGTCCGGCGACAGGCCGAGCAAGGCATTGGCGGCGGCAAAGCGCACGCTTTGTTCGGGGTCATCCAGCGCCGGGCCGAGCAACAGGGTGCGCTGGCCTGTGGGAACCAGGCCGACAATGCTGTGGATCGCCGCTTCGCGGACCACGGGCGAGTCATTGCCCAGGTCCTTATCCGCCAGCTTCAGGGCCTGGGGGCTCGGGTAGTTGTGCAGTTCGGCATGCAGCGCAGCGCGGCGCTCATCAGTCAGGTCCGGGCGGCCCAATTGCTGATACAGCACGCGGGCGGCGCCCGGTTCGCCGTTACGCGCCTGCTTCAGGGCCTTGGAATAACCATGGGCAATGGCAGGCGCCACCGCCACTGGGGCGGAGCGCGAGAAATACCAAGTGATCAGCACAATGAACAACAGGGCGCACAGGCCGACGATGGCGTAACGGCGTGACTTTGACATGCAGGCGTCCGAAAGCTTGAGCAGCTATTACAAAGGCCGTCAGCTTCGGTCAGACCAGGGCAGGTGTCAAACCGGCTTCAGGTCAGTTGGGTGGCGCAGGCCATCAAGTTAGAAACTGGCGGGGAGGGCGTCCAATCGCTTGGGCCAACGGGCTGAATGGTGCGGTCTATGATCAATGCACTCTTGGCCAAACCAGTCAGCCATGTTGAAGGCTTTGACCATTGCCGCTGTGCAGCGCGCAAGGGACTATTTGGTCAATACGCTCGTTACTTGGTCCATCGTTCAAGGAAACAATGATGCAGATTGAAAACAAGGTTTTTCTGGTCAGCGGCGGCGCCTCAGGCCTTGGCGCGGCCACCGCTGAGATGCTCGTCGCCGCTGGCGCCAAAGTGATGCTGGTGGACCTGAACGCCGAGGCCGTGGCGGCCAAGGCCCTGCAGCTGGGTGATAACGCCCGCAGCAGCGTGGCCGATATCAGCCAGGAAGCGGCTGCCGAAGCTGCCGTGCAGGCCACCGTCGCGGCGTTTGGCGGTTTGCACGGGCTGGTTAACTGCGCCGGTGTGGTGCGCGGCGAAAAAATCCTCGGCAAGAACGGCCCTCACGGTCTGGCGAGCTTCGCACAGGTGATCAACGTCAACCTGATCGGCAGCTTCAACCTGTTGCGCCTGGCCGCCGCCGCCATTGCCGAGACCGAAGCGAATGCCGACGGTGAACGCGGCGTCATTATCAACACCGCTTCCGTCGCTGCGTTTGACGGGCAAATCGGTCAAGCCGCGTATGCGGCGTCCAAGGGCGCAATCGCCAGCCTCACACTGCCCGCCGCACGTGAGTTGGCGCGTTTCGGCATTCGCGTAATGACCATCGCCCCCGGCATCTTCGAAACCTCGATGATGGCCGGCATGACCCCCGAAGTACGCGACTCCCTCGCCGCCGGCGTGCCATTCCCGCCACGCCTGGGCAAGCCTGCCGAATACGCCGCACTGGTGCGGCACATCATTGAAAACAGCATGCTCAATGGCGAGGTGATCCGCCTCGACGGTGCCTTGCGCATGGCTGCCAAGTAAGGAGTGCTTCATGACTGATCCCATCGTGATTGTCAGCGCCGTACGCACGCCCATGGGCGGGTTCCAGGGCGACCTCAAGGGCTTGACCGCACCTCAGCTCGGCGCGGCCGCGATTCGTGCGGCGGTCGAGCGTGCCGGTATCGCCACCGACGCCGTGGATGAAGTGCTGTTTGGCTGCGTACTCCCCGCTGGCCTGGGCCAGGCGCCGGCGCGGCAAGCGGCGTTGGGCGCCGGGTTGGATAAGTCCACCCGCTGCACCACCCTTAACAAGATGTGCGGCTCGGGCATGGAAGCGACGATCCTGGCCCATGATTCACTGCTGGCCGGCAGCGTCGATGTGGTGATTGCCGGCGGTATGGAGAGCATGTCGAACGCGCCTTATCTGCTCGACCGCGCCCGCAGCGGCTACCGCATGGGCCACGGCCGCGTCCTGGACCATATGTTTCTCGATGGCCTGGAAGACGCCTACGACAAGGGCCGCCTGATGGGTACCTTCGCCGAAGATTGCGCGCTGCATAACGGCTTTACCCGCGAAGCGCAGGACGCTTTCGCCATTGCGTCGCTGGCCCGCGCCCAGGAAGCGATCACCCACGGCAACTTCGCGGCCGAGATCGTGCCGGTGCAGGTCACTGTCGGCAAAGAACAAAAAACCATCCTGCACGACGAACAACCGCCCAAGGCCAGGCTGGACAAGATCGCCAGCCTCAAACCCGCCTTTCGTGAAGGCGGCACGGTGACAGCGGCGAACTCCAGCTCGATTTCCGACGGCGCCGCGGCGCTGTTACTGATGCGCCAGTCCCAAGCGCACCAGCGTGGGCTCAAGCCGTTGGCGATCATCCACGGGCATGCCGCCTTTGCCGACGAGCCGGGGCTGTTTCCGGTAGCGCCGGTGGGCGCGATTCGCAAGCTGATGAGCAAGACCGGCTGGAGCCTGGATGAGGTGGACCTGTTCGAGATCAACGAAGCCTTCGCGGTGGTGAGCCTGGTGACCATGAGCAAGCTGCAAATCCCCCACGCCAAGGTCAATATCCACGGTGGCGCGTGCGCGCTGGGCCATCCGATCGGCGCCTCCGGCGCGCGCATCCTGGTGACCTTGCTCTCGGCCCTGCGCCAAAAAGGCCTCAAGCGAGGCGTTGCCGCAATCTGCATCGGCGGTGGTGAAGCCACGGCCATGGCCGTTGAATGCCTGTATTAAGGACTGCCCCCCATGCTGCCCAATGACGAACAACTGCAAATCAGCGACGCGGCCCGGCAATTTGCCCAGGAACGCCTCAAACCCTTCGCCGCCGAGTGGGACCGCGAGCACCGTTTTCCCAAGGAGGCCATCGGCGAAATGGCCGAACTGGGCTTTTTCGGCATGCTGGTGCCGGAACAGTGGGGCGGTTGCGACACTGGCTACCTGGCCTACGCCATGGCGCTGGAAGAAATCGCCGCCGGTGACGGTGCCTGTTCCACCATCATGAGCGTGCATAACTCGGTGGGTTGCGTGCCGATCCTCAAGTTCGGCAACGACCAGCAAAAAGCCCAGTTCCTCACGCCGCTGGCCAGCGGCGCCATGCTGGGAGCCTTTGCCCTGACCGAACCCCAGGCCGGCTCTGACGCCAGCAGCCTGAAAACCCGCGCCCGCCTGGACGGCGACCACTACGTGTTGAATGGCTGTAAACAGTTCATCACCTCCGGGCAAAACGCCGGGGTGGTGATTGTGTTTGCCGTCACTGACCCCGCAGCGGGAAAACGCGGGATCAGCGCGTTCATCGTGCCCACCGATTCGCCGGGCTACAGCGTGGCGCGGGTCGAGGACAAGCTGGGGCAGCATGCGTCGGACACCTGCCAGATCCTGTTTGAAGACCTGAAGGTTCCGGTGGCCAACCGTTTGGGCGAGGAGGGCGAAGGCTACAAGATCGCCCTGGCCAACCTTGAAGGCGGCCGCGTGGGCATCGCCTCGCAATCGGTGGGCATGGCCCGCGCCGCATTTGAAGCGGCCCGGGACTACGCCCGCGAGCGCGAAAGTTTCGGCAAGCCACTGATCGAACACCAGGCCGTTGCCTTCCGCCTGGCCGACATGGCCACGCAAATTGCCGTGGCCCGGCAAATGGTGCATTACGCCGCCGCCCTGCGCGACAGCGGCAAGCCAGCGCTGGTGGAAGCGTCCATGGCCAAGCTATTTGCCTCGGAAATGGCCGAGAAAGTCTGTTCGGCTGCCTTGCAAACCCTGGGCGGTTACGGTTACCTGAGCGACTTTCCCCTGGAGCGGATCTACCGCGATGTGCGGGTCTGCCAGATTTACGAAGGCACCAGCGATATCCAACGCATGGTCATCTCACGCAATCTCTAAGGAGCCGATACATGAGTTACGAAACCATTTTGCTCGACGTCCAGGGCCGCGTCGGACTGATTACCCTGAACCGTCCGCAAGCCCTGAACGCGCTAAATGCGCAACTGGTCAGTGAGTTGAACCAGGCGTTGGATAGCCTGGAAGCCGATCCGCAAATCGGCTGCATCGTGCTGACCGGTTCCAAGAAAGCCTTTGCGGCCGGCGCCGACATCAAGGAAATGGCCGAGCTGACCTACCCGCAGATCTACCTCGATGACCTGTTCAGCGACAGCGACCGCGTGGCCAACCGCCGCAAACCGATCATTGCCGCCGTGAACGGCTTTGCCTTGGGCGGCGGTTGCGAACTGGCGCTGATGTGTGACTTCATCCTGGCGGGCGACGGCGCCAAGTTCGGTCAGCCGGAAATCAACCTCGGCGTCCTGCCGGGCATGGGCGGCACCCAACGCCTGACCCGGGCCGTGGGCAAGGCCAAGGCTATGGAAATGTGCCTGACCGGGCGCTTTATCGATGCGGTGGAAGCAGAACGTTGCGGCATTGTTGCACGCATCGTGCCGGCCGATGAGCTGTTGGATGAAGCCCTGAAAGTCGCCACCCTGATCGCCGGCAAGTCAGTGCCGATCAGCATGATGGTCAAGGAAAGCGTCAACCGTGCGTTTGAAGTGAGCCTGTCCGAAGGCGTGCGCTTTGAGCGCCGGGTGTTCCATGCGGCCTTCGCGACGCTGGATCAGAAGGAAGGCATGGCGGCGTTTGTGGCCAAGCGTGCGCCGGAGTTCAAAGACAAATAAGCGTGTGGGGGCGGACGTATTGACACCCTGCGATCTGCGGGGCGCCAACGCAGCCTCGCTTGCGCTCGACAGCTGCTTGCCCGGTGAGAGCAGAGGTATCGGCTTATACATAACTCTGTGGTGAGCGGGCTTGTCCCGCGCTGGGCTGCGCAGCAGCCCCAAAACCAGGCAACTTGGTTTTTCTGAAAAAACGCGGTGGCTTTGATGGGGCTGCTTCGCAGCCC
>NZ_RWIO01000053.1:0-1302 GCF_009764655.1 Pseudomonas sp. PB105 | reverse complement strand
TGGTGTTGCTGCGCGGCGACCCAGCCAGTCAGGCCGTTACGCCATCCCAGGGTTGCGGAGTCCGCGCTCACGTTGGTGACCTGGAGCAACTTGCCCAGGCCGGCTTCCATCTTCTTTTTGCCCTTGCTGCCGCCCTTGCGCGCCTCGAAAGCCGAGCCGTCCAGGTTGCGCTGTTCGCGGATCCGCTTACGGCTCATGGTCCGCACGCGTTTGGTCACGTTGTTGAGCAAACGCCGGCGCAACTGCGGGGGCAGACTCAACAGGGCCAGTTGCTCGCGAACGCCCAGGTGGCCCCGTACGTCCAACTCGAAAGTGCTACGCGCCACCGCCGCGCACCTCGCCGTGCTCAGCCGTCCACAGGTCAAAGGCAATCAGGCCCCACTTCTTGCCGAACGCCTCGACCAAGCCATTGGGGTCTTCTGCAAGGTGCTGCGCCTCGACAAACTCCAGGGTCAGTTCCAGATCTGCTTCGTCCGGGGTGATCTGGTCGACGGCGAACGTCGGCGCCGGCAGATCGTCGTCCCGATCGGGATCGTTGGTTTCCAGCCAGCCGCCCAGGAGCGCCATCAACAAGGCCGGGTTGCCGGCGAATCGCTCGATCACGACTACGGCGCGATAACGCATATCGCCCATGTGCAGACCCTGGGTGGTGTCTTTCCAGATCACGTCCAGGTTGACCTGCTCGGCCCAGCTGTCGATCTGCTCGGGCAGCACCAGGTTCAGGCCGATCAGGTAGGTGGTCAGGGCGCGGAGCTTGTTCATAGCAACGCCGCCGTGATGCGGCCACGGCCCTGCAGCGAGCGCACAGCTTGTTGGCTGAACGCCAGGAAGGTTTCCGGGCGATCGGGGGATTCCTTGCCCAGGTTCTCGGCGCTGTCGCGGCGGATGATGGTCGCGAACTGGGGCAAAAGGCTGGCTTTGGCCCTGCAGTAAACGGCGCGTTTGTACGTCGCTGCTTGAAATGTGCGCTCGGGCAGCACCATAGGGTCAGCAGATTCCAAAGTGGTGACACCTTGGTTCTGCCAACGCGCTTTGCACGTGGCCAAGTCGCTGTTGACCTCGGTCATCGCCGTGGTCAATTCAGCCGTCAGCAGTTCCGCCAGGTATTCCGCCGGCAGGCGATAGCCCTTCTGGAACTCGGCCACGTCGAGGTTCGGCCAAAAGCCGTCGTTCTCGATCGCCAGTTCCACCAGGGTGGTGGGTTTACCTGAAAAGCTCATGCTGACCGCTCAAATAGGGCGGGGAGCCTGTTTTCAGTGGGACGGTCCATAAATGGGCGGCTCACTTCCACAGGTCCCCGCT
>NZ_RWIO01000052.1:0-80397 GCF_009764655.1 Pseudomonas sp. PB105 | reverse complement strand
GCCCTGCCCTTACCGCCGAGCGCTTCATGACCAGCCCGTTCGGTGACGGCCAACGCCTGTATCGCACCGGCGACCTGGCCAGCTACCGTCCCGACGGCGTCATCGAATACCGGGGCCGTATCGACCACCAGGTAAAAATTCGTGGCCTGCGCATTGAGCTGGGCGAGATCGAAACCCGCCTGATGGAACTGGACTGCGTACGCGAAGCCGTGGTGATTGCGGCCGACGGCCAGTTAGTCGCCTACGCCGTGCCCAGCGAAGCCGGTGACGCAGATGAACTGCGCAGCCACATCAAGCAACGCCTGGGCGAACACCTGCCCGACTACATGGTGCCTGCCCAGTTGATCTTCCTCGATCAACTGCCCCTGAGCCCCAACGGCAAACTGGACCGCAAGGCCCTGCCGAAACCCGATGCGAACCTGCTGCAAAAAACCTACGTGGCGCCGCACAGCCCGCTGGAACAGCAGATCGCCGCGATCTGGCAAGACGTGCTGAAACTGGAACGCGTCGGCCTGAACGACAATTTCTTCGAACTGGGCGGTGATTCCATCATTTCCATCCAGGTGGTCAGCCGCGCCCGCCAGCAGGGCATCGGCTTTACACCCAAGGAACTGTTCCAGCACCAGACCGTGCAAGGCCTGGCCAGCGTGGCTCGTATGGGCGCAAGTGCCCACGTGATCGACCAGGGCCCAGCCACGGGCCCGCTCACGTTGCTGCCGATTCACCAGGTATTTTTTGAAACGGCGATCCCAGAGCGCCATCACTGGAACCAGTCGGTACTGCTCCAACCTGCCCAGCCGCTGGTGGCCGAGGCACTGCAACAGGCGTTGCTCGCAGTGATTGAGCACCACGACGCCCTGCGTTTGAGCTTTGAGCAACACGCTGGCGACTGGAGCGCCCAGTACCGGCCAATGGCCGACTGGCAGTTGCAACAGGTTGACGCCAGCGTCGAGCAACTGCCGGACCTGTGCGATCAAGCCCAGGCCAGCCTCGACCTGCAACACGGCCCGCTGATCCGCGCCGTATTGATCCACGTGGCCGACGGCAGCCAGCGCCTGCTGTTGGTGATTCACCACCTGGCAGTGGATGGCGTGTCCTGGCGGATTCTCTTTGAAGACCTGCAAAACGCCTATCAACAGGTCAGCAACCAGCAATCGGTGCAATTGCCGGCCCGCACCAGTTCAGTCAAGGCCTGGGCCGAGCGCCTGCAACACCGTGCGCAACACCCGACCGCCCAGGACGAATTGCACTACTGGCTGGCGCAACTCGATACCGACACGCCCGATCTGCCCTGCGAACGCCCCCATGGCAGCCTGGACAATCGCTACAGCCACACCCTGCATACCCACCTCGACGCCCGGCAGACCAGACAGTTGCTGCAACAGGCGCCCAAGGCCTATCGCACGCAGATCAACGACCTGCTGCTGACGGCCCTGGCGCGTGTCATCATCCGCTGGACCGGCGCCGCGCATTGCCTGGTGGAGCTGGAAGGCCATGGCCGCGAAGACCTGTTCGATGACATCGACCTGACTCGCACGGTGGGTTGGTTCACCAGCCTGTTCCCGGTCAAGCTGGTACCGGCCGGCACCCTTGGCGACTCCATCAAGCAGATCAAGGAACAGTTGCGGGCAATCCCCGACAAGGGCTTGGGCTATGGCGCCCTGCGCTACCTCGGCACGCCGCAGGCACGGGCCAGCCTCGGCGCCTTGCCGGCGCCACGCATCACCTTCAACTACCTGGGCCAGTTCGATGGCAGCTTCGATGCCAAACAGGGCTCGTTGCTGGCCCCCGCCGCCGAAGGCAGCGGCCGTGAGCAGGCGCCGGATGCGCCACTGGGCAACTGGCTGAGCCTCAATGGCCAGGTATACGGCGATGAACTGACCCTGGGCTGGCAATTCAGCCGTGAGATGTTCGACGAGGCGACCATTGCGCACCTGGCCGATGACCTCAAGCGCGAGTTGCTGGCCCTGATCGAGCACTGCTGCGACACCGCCAACGTGGGGGTCACGCCGTCCGACTTTGCGCTGGCGCGTATCAGCCAGGCGCAACTGGACCGCCTGCCAGTGCCGTTGCCACAGCTCGAAGACCTCTACCCGTTGTCGGCGATGCAACAGGGCATGCTGTTCCACACACTGGAAGCACCGGAAAGCGCACTGTACGTGAACCAGATGGCCGTCTCGGTCACCGGGCTGGACGTTGCGCGGTTCACCGCCGCCTGGAACGCCGTGATTGAGCGCCATGAAATCCTGCGTACCGGGTTCTGGGCCGACAACCAACTGACCGAACCGCTGCAAGTGGTCTACCGCGCGGCGAAGATGCCAGTCGACGTCCTCGACTGGCAGCAACGGGACGTCAGCGCCCAGGACCTGGAAGTACTCGCGAGCCAGGATTGCGCCCGTGGCTTCGAACTTCTGCATGCACCGCTCACACGCCTGACCCTGGTACAGCTCGACACGCAGACGCACTACCTGATCTGGACCAGCCACCACATCCTCATGGACGGCTGGTCCAACTCGCGGCTGTTGGGTGAAGTCTTCGCGATCTACAACGGCCAGGCCGCACCGCCCAAACGCGGGCATTACCGCGATTACATCCGCTGGCTGCAAGATCAATCCCAAGCGGTACTGGAGCAGTTCTGGAAAACCAAGCTCCAGGACTTGAACGGCACCTCGTCCCTCGCCAACAGCCTGTCGCCCAAGCCGGCCATGGAGTTGGAAGGCCACGCGGCGCTGTATCTGAATTGGGATACGCGGCAAACCGCACAGTTGCGTGAGCAGGCCCAACGCCTGCGCGTCACGCCGAACACGCTGATCCAGGCCACTTGGTTACTGCTGTTGCAGCGCTATACCGGCCAGGACACCGTGTGCTTCGGCGCGACGGTCGCGGGTCGTCCGGCCAGCCTGCCAGGCTCAGAGGACATGCTCGGGCTGTTTATCAACACGTTGCCCATTATCCAGACCCCGCAACCGCATATGCCCGTCGCCCAATGGCTGCAAGCGTTGCAGGCCTATAACCTGGAAGTGCGCGACCACGAGCATGCGTCCCTGGCGGATGTACAACGCTGGTCGGGCCAAGGTGGCCAGCCGCTGTTTGACAGCATTCTGGTGTTTGAAAACTATCCGGTGGACGAGCGTCTGCAGGAAGCCGGGCAGGAACACCTGAGCTTCGGCGACGTCAGCAGCCGCGATGTGACCAACTTTGCCATGGACCTGGCGATCAACCTCGGCGACACCCTGAAGATCGAGTTCCTGTACCTGCGCAACCGCTTTACCGAGGCCGCCACTGCACAAATCCTGCGCAGCTTTGAAACCCTGCTGCTGGAACTGCTGAACAACGCCCAGGCCAACGTCGGCAGCCTCAACATGCTGGCAGGCCCCGAACAGCAATTGTTGCTGCAACGCAACCACCTGAACCCAGCCAAGGCGCCACGCGCGCACCTGGCACAGGTGATCCGGCAACACGCACTGGAGCGGCCAGACGCAGTGGCGGTCGTGTGCGACGGTATCGCGTTGAGCTACGGCGAACTGGATGCGCGGGCCAACCGCCTGGCCCACTGCCTCATGGCCCAGGGCATCGGCCCGGAGATGTTCGTCGGCGTCGCTCTGGAGCGCTCGGTGGACGTCATTGTCGCGTTCTATGGCGTCATGAAAACCGGCGCCGCCTACGTGCCGCTGGACATCGACTACCCACAGGACCGCGTGCAGTGGATCGTCGAAGACTCTGCCATGAGCGTACTGATCAGCCAGCACTCGCTGCGGTCGCGCTTCGACGGCCTGGGCGAGGCGACCCTTATCGAGCTGGATCGCCTGCCGCTGTCGGACTGGCCGGCGACGTGCCCGGCAACCCAGGTGCACGACCATAACCTGGCCTATCTGATTTACACCTCGGGCTCCACCGGCAAGCCCAAGGGGGTGGCCGTGGCCCACGGGCAAATCCGCATGCATTGCCAGGCCATCGCCGAGCGTTACGAGATGGACAGCAGCACCCGTGAATTGCTGTTCATGTCGTTCGCCTTCGACGGTGCCCAAGAGCGTTGGCTATCGACGCTGCAAAGCGGCGGATGCCTGGTCGTCAGGGGTAACCAGCTGTGGACACCGGAAGAAACCTGGCAGGCGCTGCACGCGCACAGCATCAGCATCGCGTGCTTCCCTCCGGCGTATCTGCAACAGCTGGCCGAGTACGGCGACAGCCAAACCGATGCACCACCGCCCGTGCGCATTTACTGCTTCGGCGGCGACGCGGTGGCAGAGGCCAACTTCGAGTTGGTCACGCGCGTGCTCAAGCCGCAGTACCTGACCAACGGGTACGGCCCCACCGAAACCGTGGTGACCCCGCTGCTGTGGAAAGTGAGTGTCGATGAACGCTGCGACGCGGTGTACGCGCCGATCGGCACCCGCATCGGTGAACGTACGCTGTATGTGCTGGACGAACACCTCAACCCCGTGCCCGATGGTGTGGCGGGCGAGTTGTACATCGGCGGCGAAGGCGTTGCCCGTGGGTATCACCAGCGCCCCGGCCTGAGCGCCGAACGGTTTGTGGTTGACCCGTTCGCTGCCGACGGCACACGCCTGTATCGCACCGGGGATCTGGTGCGCCAGCGCCCAGACGGCGTGATCGACTACCTTGGCCGCCTGGACAACCAGGTGAAGATCCGCGGTTTCCGGATCGAGCTGGGAGAAATTGAGTCACGCCTGCGCGAGATCCCGGATGTGCAAGACGCCGTGGTGGTCGCCCGCGATACCGCCGGCGGCAAGCAACTGATCGGTTACGTGGTAGCCGACGCTTCGGCCGGGCTGGGCGAACGCCTGCGAGCGGCTTTGCAGGTGGAATTGCCCGACTACATGGTGCCGGCGCAAATCCTCGCGCTCCCAGCTTTCCCACTCAACCCCAACGGCAAGCTGGACCGCCTGGCCCTGCCTGACCCGGATTTCAAGGGCCGCGCCTTCGTTGCACCGCGCAATTCGTTGGAGGCACAACTGGCGGCGATCTGGCAGGAGGTGCTGGAACTGGAGAGCGTGGGCGTCACCGACAACTTCTTCGAATTGGGCGGCGACTCGCTGCGCATTCTCAAGGTGCTGTCGAAGGTGCGCAGCCAACCGGATATCGGCATCGAGCTGAAACTGCGGGACATGATCGGCAAGCCCACCATCGCCGAGTTGTCCGGGTTTGCCGAAGACGATGCGAGCCTCAATCCGCTGCTGCTGCTCAACAGTGAAACAACGCTCAGCGCGCCGCTGTTCTGCCTGCATGCCGGTTTTGGCACTGTGTTCGACTACGAGCCCCTGGCCCGTCGCCTGGATGGACAGCGCAGCGTCTACGGCCTGCAATGTCGCATGCTGCTGGACCGTCAGTGGAACGATGATTCGCTGGCGTCCATGGCCATCGATTACAGCCAGTACATCCGCCAGCAGCAAGCCAGCGGCCCTTACCACCTGATGGGCTGGTCGCTGGGTGGCACCCTTGCGGTGCTGGTGGCCCAGGAGCTGGAAAGCCAGGGCCAACGCGTGGAGTTTCTCGGCCTGGTGGACAGTTTTGTACCCACTGGCGAGGACGTCTTGAGTGACGACTGGAGCGAGGACCTGCGCGGGTTCCTCGCGGTACTGTTCGGCCTCTCGGCCGAGGAGTTGCCAACCTTTGAGGTCGGGGCGACGACGGACAACGCGGCGCTGGAGCAGCTGATCGCGCAGGTCCAGGCAGGTGCCGCCGCCCGTTCGGCGTACGCCGCAATCAGCACCGAGGAGCTGGCTCACACCTTCCAGGTAGCGATGAAACTCAAGGCGTTGTCCACGCACCTGGACGGCTTGCCGCCCACCCGGGCGCAGGCCCATTGCTGGTGGGCCAAGGCGATTGCCGGCCAGCCTGCATCGAACATGGCCAGCGCCCGGAGCAACGAACAGATCGCCGCCGGCCACTACGACATTCTCAACCACCCGACCCTGCTTCAGGGTCTGTTGCAGCACCTGGCGCTGCAACCCGTAGCCAGTTGAAACCGTCGCCGCCCCTGATGGTCAGGGGCGGCGCTTCAGCCTATTTCACAAGGAACATGCAATGCCCCTGGACCCTGATCTCGAAGGTTTTCTGGAATTGGCACAGATGGGTCGCCTGACCGGTAAAAGCCAACCCATGCACGCACTGAGTGTTGAACAGGCACGGCGGGAGTTCGAACAGACTTCGGCCATTCTCGACCCCAGCCCGCCAGGGTCGGTGGTGGTCAGCCAACTGACGTTCACCGCCCGCGATGGCCATGCCTTGCCCGCCCGCCTATACCGGGCGCCGGGCACCGCGCAATTGCCGGTGATTGCGTATTTCCACGGCGGCGGTTATGTGGTGGGCAGCCTGGACTCCCACGACTCCATCTGCCGCAGGCTCGCGGCCAGCGGCGAGTACGCGGTGTTCGCGCCCGCTTACCGTCTGGCGCCACAGGCGAGCTTCCCGACCGCTGTCAATGACAGCCTTGACGCCTCCAATTGGCTGGCCGAACAGGCTGGCAACCTGCAACTGGACAACACCCGGATTACCCTGGCAGGTGACAGTGTGGGGGCAACGCTGGCGACCGTCCTGGCGATCACCGCAGTGAAAGCGCCGCTGCAACTGGCGTTCAAACCCTGGGCCCAGTTGCTGTTTTACCCCGTCACCGATACCTCGCGGCAGCGTGATTCCCATCGCCAGTATGCCGAGGATTACCTGCTGGAAACGGCCACGCTGCAATGGTTCTACCAGCACTATTGCCCGGATGCCCAACAGCGCCTCGACTGGCGGGTCTCGCCACTGCTGGCGCAGGGGCTGACAGCATTGGCCCCGGCGTATATCAGCCTGGCCCAATACGATCCGCTGTATGACGAAGGACAGGCTTACGCCCAGATGCTGGCGGCGAGCGGCACAGCGGTGAGCCTGCACGTAGAGTCGGGGTTGACCCATGACTTTCTGCGCATGAACGGTATTACCGGTGCGGTTGCGGGTATTTATGAAGGGGTGTTGAGCTGGTTGGGGGAACAGCGCTAAGCGCCACTTGAGCATTCCCGCCATTAACCAACGGGGCTGATTGCCAGCCCCGTTTTACATGCTTATCCCTGCTCCTTGCTCGCTTGCAACTGCTTGGCCTTCTCCACAAGCGCCGCTTTCTCTTCAGGGGTCATTGCATCCAGGCGCAAACGCGCCTGGGCGATTTTCTCCAACTGCCCCGCGACACTCTCACGCTCGCGCAGCACCCGCGCCAGTGCCGCCACGCTGGGGTGATCAAACACCACACCCGGATGAATCTCGCATTGCAGCAGTTTGCGGATACCTGCCACGAGCTTGATCACCAACAAGGAATGCCCGCCTGCGGCGAAAAAGTCCTCCTCGATGCTCAGCCGTTCCAAACCGACCAATTGGGCCATGCGCGTGGACAACAGCGTTTCGAGCGCATCCCGTGGCGCGACGTACAGCGTCTGGGAAACCACGGGTTGAGTGTGCTGCAGCGCCTTGCGGTCAACCTTGCCGTTTGGCAGGCGCGGCATGCGTTCAAGGCTCACAATCTGGCGTGGCACCATGGCCGCCGGGAGGTGCTGAGCCAGTTGGTTTTTCAATTGAGGCCCTGCGTCCTCTGCCGTCGCCGCACGCATGACCACGAACGCTTGCGGCTCCTCCTGCACCAGCACCACCACGGCCTCACTGACCTCGGGCAACCGCAGCAACTGCGCCTCTATCTCTGCCAGCTCAATGCGGAAACCCCGCACCTTGACCTGATGATCACGGCGGCCATACAACTGCACACCGCCCTCCACGCGGTAACGGGCCAGGTCTCCCGTGCGGTAAAGGCGCTCGCCGCCCACCAGTGGGCTATGGATAAACGCGTCTGCGTCAGCCTCGCCCTGCAAGTAGCCTCGGCACAGCTGTCGGCCACCGATGAACAACTCACCGAGTTCCCCCGTCGCCAGCAGTTGTGCGTCCGCACCGAGTACGAACACCTGGTTGCCGGCGAGCACCTTTGTCAGCGGCACGCCATGGGTCACGTCCTCAGCGGGGAGTAACGGATGCACCATCACCCCCACCGTCGCTTCGGTGGGGCCGTAATGGTTGAATACACGGCAGTCGGGCCGCAGCTGGCGAATACGCTGCACCAGGCTTGCGCCGATGGCTTCACCGCCCAGCACCAGCGTGCCAGGCAATACGGCGGCATCAGCCTCAAGCAAGGCGGCCAGGTGTGAGGGCACGATTTTCAGGCAATCGATGCGGTTTTCCCGCAGGAACCCGGCGAAGCCCTGGGGATCTTGCAGTGTGACGTCATCCGCGACGTGCAGCGTAGCGCCGTTGTACAGCGCGCCGAACAAGGTGGTGTTGCCCAGGTCCGCCGCTACCGTGGAACTGAAGGCAAAATCGCGGCAGGCGGACAGGCCCAATTGCTGACTGCTGCTCGCGACATAGCTGAGCAACGCGCCATGCTCGATTACCACGCCTTTGGGCTGGCCAGTGGAGCCGGAGGTGAAGAGCACATACGCGACATCATGGGCCTGCACGGATACCGCCGGGGCCGCCGGCACATCCAGGGTCGCGGCGCCCAGGTTGAGCAGCTTGAACGAGGTCAGCGGATCGTCCTGGCTCGGCGCGTGCGCCACCAGAATCAGGCTCGCGGCGGCGTACCGTGCGATTTCAGCCTGGCGCGCCACTGGCCATTGCGGGTCCAGCGGCAGATAGGCTGCGCCCGCACGCCAGGTGGCGAGAATAGCGACGACCAGTTCCACCGAGCGCGGCAGCGCCAGGCCTACAATCGACCCAGCGCTCACACCCTGGCGCAGTAATTCGGCACTCAATTGCGCGGTGCGGGCGTCCAGTTCGGCGTAGCTGAGGGTCTGGCCCGCCGCGACCAACGCCACGGCATCCGGCGTCTGGCCAGCCCAAGCGGCGATACGTTGGGGCAACAGCTGCAGCGCCTGCATCCCCTGAGCCGGCGGGTTCAGCGCCAGCAACCGGCTCTTTTCCTCGTTATCCAGCAGGTTCAGACGGGCAAGGGTTTCATCCGGTTTATCGGCAATGCTGTGGAGCAACTGGCGCAGCTGGCCCAACAGCGTCTCGACGGCGTGCGCCGAATAGCGTGCGGGAGTGAAGTCCAGTGATAAACCTTGAGGTTCTCCCGACACGGCGATTTCCAGCTGCAGTGCCAACTCGAACTCAGGCAGACGGGCCGGCAGGTCGCTGCCCGCCCAGACCGTCCCGGCGACTTCAAGCGGTGCCGACACCAACCGATTGCCAAAACCGACCGCAGGCGCGGCCTGTTGGGGGAATGACAACGGTGCCCAGTATTCCTGCCAGGTGCGGTGCTGATCCAACTGTGCGGCAAGGGTGGTCACCAGCTCACGGAAAGTGCTGGCCGGATCAATACGAATCGCCAACGGCAGGGTTTTCTCGAACAGGCCCAGGCTGTGGCTGAAAAACTCATAGTCCTGGCGCGCATCATGCCGCCAGCCCGCCAGGAAAGAGTCGCGACCACTGATGCGTGCCAGCAGCACCCACCAGGCGGCGTGTATCAGCACGTCCAGCGGCAGCCCCACCGTGCGCAGGCGGGCCAACAGCGATTGATCCAGTGGCACGCTCAAGCGTTCTGCCGGCAGGACTTCTGCGCAGGTCAGGCGATAGGGCAAGTCTGGCCCGTTGACCAGATTCTCGTGCCCTTGCAGGTACTGCTGCCAGTAAGCCTTGGCGGTGTCTGCGTCTTCGTCGAAGATCACCTCGCTGCGCCATTCCAGGTACTGGGAAAACTGCCCCGGTTCGTCCTCTTCAAACCCTTGCTGCCCATAAGCGGCCACCAACTCCTGCTGGATCAGGGCCAGGGTCCCGGCATCCGCGGCATAACGCGCCACGCCTATCAGCAGTTGCCAGTGGTCCGTTTCCAGGCGCTGTAACAACGCGCCGATCAGCGGCTGTTGCTGCCGCCACCACTGCTGTTGGCGTGCAACCACCTGTTGGGGCGACGCCACGTCGAGCCACAGGGTCAAGCTCACCGCTTCAGCCGGCGCGACCCGCTGGCGCAATCCGTGATAACCACTGACGGGCGCAAACTGCGTACTCAATGCTTCGTGGCGCACCGCCAGGCTGTCGAGCGCGTGTTGCAGGCGCACCGGGTCCAGTTCGCCGCGAATATCCAGTTTCACGCAGTGGGTGAGATCGCCCCAGCTCGCCCCCTGTTGCCGGGCGTCCAGATGCTGTTGCTGTTCGACCAGCAACGCCAGTCCCGCGTCCACGGTGCCCTGTTGTGCAGTACTCATGCTCCGGCCTCTTCCTTTTCGGTCTCGCTGTGCGCCACGTTCAGCGCGCTGCGTTCAATCATTTCGCCCATTGCCACGACAATCTTGCGCGGGCCTTCGAAAGGATCCCGAGCGTGAGCAGCCAGCATGTTGTCCAGCAGGATGACATCGCCCTTGTGCCAGTCGAACCGCACTGCGCAGGCTTCGTACAGCTCGCCCACCAGGGCCATGACCTCGTCTTCAATCGGCGAGCCATCGCCGTAATACACGTGCCGGGGCATACGCTGCTCGCCGAACAGCGCCAGCAAGTCTTCGCGCACGTCCGGGTCCAGGCAGAAGATGTGATGCAACTGAACCTGGTTGAAGAAGGTTTTTTCCCCCGTCACCGGGTGCCGGATGATCGCCGGGCACGGGGTGCGGATTTGCAGTTCATCGTTATCCAGCCAGGTCCAGGCGATGCCCGCCGCCCGGCAACGCGCTTCGACGTCGGCACGCACGTCGGTCTTGAAGAAGTGCTGCCAGGAGACGTCCAGCTTGTCGGCAAAGGTGCGCACGTACAGCAACCCCTTGTCCTCGAAACGCTCGCGGATCGTCGCCGGCAACTTGAGGTACATCTGCCGGCAGTCCACCACCGGCGTGGCACCGCCGATTGGCGATGGCTGCTCGCAGAAGAACAGCTGCTTGCGCGGCCAGCGGTCCTGATGGGAGCTTTCGTTATGGAACAGGATCATTTTCTTTTCGGGGTACGGCGTGGACCGGTAGGTGTTCTTACCGCCCTCTTTTTTCGGCAAGTCGCCGTATTGGCCATAGAGGCCCGGCTGTACGGCTTCAGCAAACGCTTCGAAGTCATGAATATCGCGCAGGGCAAATCCACGGAACAGAACCCCCGCATGGCGGGCCAGTTTTTCTTCCACCAGGGCGCGGTTGTCCTTGATCCAGGCCACCAGGTCCAGGCCCGGATCGGTGGGTTCCATCAGCAATGGAAAATCCTGTCCGGGGACCAACAGCGATTCACGCATCAGCGCGCCGGCAGGCTTGTCGGTGCGACTCTGGGATTTTTTCAGGAACTTGCCCAGCTTGTCGGCCTTGATGGCTGGCGGTACGGGCGTCGTGGCGTGTTCAACAGTGTTGCTAGGCATGGTGATATCCCCTAATTGAATGTTCGGATCACACACAATCTGTTCAAGAATTCCCGTCCAGGCGTTGACGAAGGACTCGATGCGTTGTTGTTCAAACAGGTCGCTGGCGTACTGCCAGGTACCGTGCACGCCGCCTGCGTCCTCGTCGATGAACAGGGCCATATCGAACTTGGAGTAACCGCCACGAGTCGGCAGCACTTCAACCTCGATCCCGTCCATCCGGCCACCCTGAACCGGCAGGTTGTTCATGACGAACAGCACCTGTACCAGCGGGTTGAAACCCCGTTGGCGCGGGCGTGGCGAGGCCTCCACAATCATGTCGAAGGGCAGGTCCTGGTGATCGAAAGCGTCCAGCGCGGTGCCTTGGGTGGTGGCCAGGAAAGCGCTGAACGGTTGCAGCGGCGCAAAGGTCGAGCGCAGCGGCAGAATGTTCACGAAGAAACCGATCAGCCCTTCCAGCTCAGGCTGCTGGCGCCCGGCAACGTCGGCGCCGACCAGCACGTCATCGCTGCCGCTGAGGCGATGCAGCAGGATCTGGAACGCGGCCAGCATCGTGCTGTACAGCGTGACACCGGCACGCGCCGACAGCGCCTTGAGCCCTTCGTGCAACGCCACGGGCAGCGTGAAGCCTAGGTCGCGACCTTCATGGGTCGGCGCCTGGGGGCGCGGCTGGTCGGTGGGCAATTGCAATACGCCGCTGTGCCCGGCCAGTGCCTGCTCCCAGTAACGCGCCTGCGCGGCCAGCACGCCGGTGTGTTGCAGTTGGTGTTGCCAGAGGGCGTAATCGGAGTACTGGATCGGCAGCGCAGGCAGCGGCTCAACCACCCCCGCCTTCGCCCGGCCGTAGAAGCCCACCAGTTCATTGACCAGCACCGCCATCGACCAGCCATCGGAGATGATGTGGTGCATCGAATACAGCAGCACATGTTCGGTGGGGCCCAGCTTGAGCACCTGTCCACGCAACAAGGGCGCCTGCAACAGGCTGATGGATTGGCGGGTATTGGCCTCAACGGCGGCGGCGACCCGGCGCTGCTGCTCGGCCGGATCCAGGGACGACAAGTCCAATACCGGCAAGTCGACCTCTACGTGCGCGGCGATGACCGCCAGCGGATCACCCTCCTCGTCGGTGATGTAGGCCGTGCGCAGGGTTTCGTGACGGGCAATCACCTGTGCCAGGCTGCTGATCAGCAGCGGCACCGACAACTCGCCGCGCAAGCGCACGGCCAGCGGCATGCCATAGGCGCCACTGGCCTGCGACAGCTGTTCCACTACCCATAGCCGGCGCTGCACCAGAGAAAGCATCGCGCTGGTTTTTTCGCCGTGGGCCACTAACGGGCTGCGCGCCGGTGCCGCGTCCTGCCCGGTGCGCGTGGCCACTGCCGCGATAAAGTCTGCCAATCGCGGCGCGCCAAACAGGTCGCGCAGGGTCAGGTCGCAGGCCAGCAGCGTCTTCAGGCGTGCAACCACTTGGGTGGCTAGCAGCGAATGCCCACCCAACTCAAAGAAGTGATCGTCCAGCCCAACCTGCTCCAGCCCCAGCACGTTTTGCCAAACCTGCGCGACCTGGGTTTCCAGGGCCGTTCGGGGTGCCACATAGTGTTTTTGCCGTTGGCTGACATCCGGTTTTGGCAAGGCTTTTCGGTCGAGCTTGCCGTTGGGGCTCAGAGGCAACAGGTCGATCAGCATCAGGCAACTCGGCACCATGTAGTCCGGCAAGGACTGACGCAAAGCCGCCGTCAAGGCTGGCGCCTCCAGGGCATTCGACTGGGGCACGACATAGGCGACCAACTGCGCACCGGTTGGCCCGTCCAACGCAATCACAGCCGCCTCGCGCACCTGGGGCATGGCTTGCAGACAGGCTTCGATTTCCCCCATCTCGATCCGGAACCCACGGATTTTCACTTGATGGTCAATGCGACCCACGTACTCCAGGGCCGCGTTGTCGTTGTAGCGAGCCAGGTCGCCGCTGCGGTAGAGCCGCGATCCCGGCACGCCGGAGAACGGGTCCGGCAGGAAGCGTTCGGCGGTCAGCGCCGGACGATCGAAGTAGCCCTGGGCCAAGCCCGCCGCAGCACCGATGCACAGCTCGCCTACGCCGCAGGTGGGCAGCAATTCAAATCCGCTGTCCAGCACGTACAGCGAGCGCCCGTCGATAGCCCGCCCGATCGGCATGCCGAAGGCGTCATTGGCATCTGCAAGCTGGCATTCATGCACGCTGGAGACCACGGTGGCCTCGGTCGGGCCATAAGTGTTCACCAAACGAACATTGCCCAACCCGGCCTCGTGCCAGGCACGTACGCCCTCCACGGCCATGGCTTCGCCGCCGACATGCAGCTGGCGCAGGTTGCCCAGGGTGCGACCATCGACAGCGCATTCCTTGGCCAGCAAGTACCAATAGGCCGCGGGCAGGTCGGCCAGGGTCACGCCCTGCTCGACGATTTCCCGCGCCAGCAACCCGGCGTCCCACAGCTCATCGCCGCGCATGATCAGCGCCGCGCCGACACACAGCGGCGGATAGCATTGCTCGACAAACCCGTCGAAGCTGAACGTCGCAAATTGCAGCACGCGGTCGGCGGGCGTCAGCGCACTGTAATCCGCCGCTGTGTCGCAGAACTGATCGAGTGCAGCATGATCGATGGCCACACCCTTGGGTTGGCCGGTGGAGCCGGAGGTGTAGATCACATAAGCGAGGTCGGCGGCGGTGGCGTGGTTGGCTGGGTTGGTCGACGGGTAACCCGCCAGCTCTTGCCCCTGAGCGCTGAAATCCACACGTTTGAGCCCATGGGGCAATGGCAGCTCTGCCAGCAACCCGGTCTCGCTGAGCAATAGGTTCAGACGACTGTCTGCCAGCATGTAGCTGAGGCGCTCGGCGGGGTAATTGGGGTCCAGCGGCACGTAGGCCGCACCGCTTTTTAGCACCGCCAGCAGGCTGACGATCAACTGCGGGCCACGGCGGGAAACCAGGCCTACGCGCTGGCCCGGGCCCACGCCCTGCTCCAGCAGGCGGTGAGCCAGGCGGTTGGCCCGCTGATTGAGCTGGGCATAGCTCAAGCGTTCACTGCCTGCCTGCACCGCCAGCGCATCCGGGGTGGCCTGGGCCTGGGCGGCGATGCGTTCATGCACGCGCACCTGGCGCCGGGGCGTGCCAGGGGATTGGCTGATGGCGAGCAGCGAAGCCTGCGTGCTGCTGTCCAGCAATTGCAGGTTGCCCAGTGGCACCTCGGTATCCGCCACCAGTTGCACCAGCAGATGCTGCAGATTGGCGCTCAATTGCGCGACCTGTTGCTCGGTGAACCGCGCCCGGTCGTAGCTGAACTCCAGGCGCAAGCCGGTCCCCAGTTCGATGCCCAGGGTCAGCGGGTAGTGGGTGCGCTCATGGTTATGCATCTTGCCGAAGGTCAGGCCTGCCGGCGCGCCTTGCTTGAGCGCTTGCGCCACCGGGAAGTTTTCAAACACCAGCAAGGTGTCGAACAGTGCGCCACCGGGTTGACCGGCCCAGCCCTGGATGTCGTAAAGCGGTACGTGTTCATGGTCGCGCAGGCTGAGATTCAGCGCTTGCAGCTCAGCGAGCCAAGTGGCGGCGGACTGGGCCGGCGAGGCCGCGCTGATGATCGGCAGTGTGTTGATAAACAGGCCCAGTTGCTGCTCGATACCCGGCAACGGCGCCGAACGTCCGGCAACAGTGGCACCGAAGGCCACGCAATCCTGACCGGTGTAGCGTTGCAGCAAGAGGCTCCAGGCGCCTTGCAGGAGGGTGTTGAGGGTGACTTTGTGCTGGCGTGCGCAATCGCCGAGTGCACGGGTGAACTGGCTATCCAAGGTGGTGTGATGGTCAGCCATGCCCGCCCCTTCGACCGGCACGCGCAGTGCTTCAGCCAGCAGGGTTGGGGCTTGCAACGGCGCCAGGGCTTCCCTCCAGAACATTTCACCCGAGGCTTGCTGCTGCAGCCAACCCAGGTAATCGCGGAACTGTCCCAACGGCACGGGCAAAACGTGGCCTGCGTAGTCGGCAATGACTTCGCCAAGCAACTGGGCATTGCTCCAGCCATCCATCAGGATGTGATGGCTGGTGAAAATCATGTGCCAGCCCGTACCGGCACCGCGCACCAACATCAGGCGAAACAGGGGCGCCGTGTTCAACTCAAAACCGCGCTGACGCTCGGCATCGGCCAAGGCGTCGAGGTCAGGATGCGCGGCTTCGATCACTTGCAACTGCAAATCGACCTGGCGCTGGATCACTTGATGGGCGCTGTCCAGGCCGAGCCAGTGAAAGCTGCTGCGCAAAATGTCATGCCGGTCCAACGCTGCCTGCCAGGCACGACCGAAGCTCAGCAGATCAAGGCCTTCAATATCCAGGCGCAACTGGTTGATATAGGCCTGGACCTCAGGCTCGTACAGGGTGTGGAACAGCATGCCTTGCTGCATGGGTGACAGCGGGTAGATATCGGCGATGGCCGGGCCGGCCACGGGCAAATCATCCAATTGCTGCTGGGTCAGGGTTGCCAGCGCAAAGTCCGATGGCGTCACCTGCCCGGCGGGCGTTTCGCAGCAGTGCTGGATCAAGGCGGTGAGTTCGGCGGCGTAATCATCCGCCAGGCGCTGGATGCTCGACGCCTGGAACATCTCGCGGCTGAACCCCCATTGCAGCGCCAGTTCGCCGCCATAGACCTGCCCTTCCACCGTCAACCAGTTGGCCAACGGCGCTTCGGGGTCCTGGGCCTGGCCGCTGCCCTGAGTGGCGGGCACGAACAACGCGGACTCATTGAACTGGCGATCGAACTGACCGAGGTAGTTGAACGTGATACGCGGCGCGGCCAGGCCCGAAAGGGCTTCACGCACGTGAGGCGCAGCCAGATAGCGCAGCAGGCCGTAGCCCAGCCCCTTGTCGGGCACGGCACGCAGTTGCTCCTTGACCGACTTGATCGCGCTCGACAGCTCGCCGTCCGCCTGCAGACGCACAGGGAACAGGCTGGTAAACCAACCCACCGTGCGGGTCAGGTCGACGGCGTCGAACAGATCTTCACGCCCATGGCCTTCCAGCTGGATCAGCGCCCCAGCCTGCCCGCTCCAACGGCTGACTACCCGCGCCAACGCCGTCAGCAACAGGTCGTTGACCTGAGTGCGATAAGCCGCCGGCGCATCTTGCAGCAAATGACGGGTTTGCTCGGCGCTGAGGCGGGTTTCAATCTTGCAGCCCAAGCGGTTTTGCAGCCCGCCACGGGGGTTGTCGCACGGCAACTCGGCGTCGATGGACTGCGCCTGCCAGTAAGGCAGTTGTTCGCCGAGGGTTTGCGCGTGGGCGTGCAGTTGGTGCGCCCAGGTTTGATAGGCGCTGGTCTTGGCCGGCAACGTTGCCTGGCGGTAAGCCTGTTGCAGGTCTTCCAGCAGGATGCGCCATGAAACCCCATCCACCACCAGGTGATGCACCACCAGCAGCAAGCGCTGGGTGCCATCGGCCATGGCGACGAGGGCGGCGCGCAGCAGCGGGCCTTGCGTCAGGTCGAGGCTGCGCTGGGCTTCGTCGCATAGCGCTGCCAGTTGCGTATCGTCGGCGGCATGAGAGTGCCACAGCGCAGGCTCGGCGACGGGCGCAGCGTGGGTTTGCTGCCAGCCATCGGGACCTTGCACAAAGCGCAGGCGCAGGGCGTCATGGTGGTTAATCAGCTGCGTCAGCGCCGCTTCAAGGCGCACCGAGTCCAGGGCCTCGCGTGGGGTCAGCAACAAGGATTGGTTCCAATGGTGACGCGCCGGGATCGCCTCGGCGAAAAAGCCGTGCTGTACCGGCGTCAGGATGACCTCGCCGCTGACCGGCCCTTGGTCGATAACGCTGGCCTGCTCAAAGGTGGCGACCAGCGCCAGGCTGCGCACGCTCTGGTACTGGAACAGGTCGCGCGGGCTGAGGCGAATCCCCGCCTGGCGCGCGCGGCTGACCACCTGGATAGAGATGATCGAATCGCCGCCCAGCTCGAAAAAGTTGTCGTCCAGACCGACCTGCTCCACGCCAAGCACATCGACCCAGATTGCTGACAGGGCTTTTTGCAGGGCGTTTTCCGGGGCGCTGTACGCCTGCTGCGGCGCCACGTCCGGCAGCGGCAGCGCTTTACGGTCGAGCTTGCCATTGGCGGTCACCGGCAGCTTGGCCAGGTGCATCATGTGGGTAGGCACCATGTATTCCGGCAGGCTGCTGAGCAGCCAGGCCTTGAGGTCGGTCGGCGCTTCGCCTTCCAGCACTAGGTAGGCCACCAACTGCTTGCCGCCCTGCACCAGCACTACTGCCTCACGCACGCCGGGGTGTTGCATCAGGCGCGTCTCGATTTCTCCCAACTCGATGCGCAGGCCGCGCAGCTTGACCTGATGGTCGAGGCGACCGAGGTAGTCAATCACACCGTCGTCACGCTGGCGCACGCGGTCGCCGGTACGGTACAGACGCGCACCATCACCGAAAGGGCTGGGCACAAAACGCTCGGCGGTCAGCGCCGGACGGCGGTGGTAACTGCGGGCAAGGCCGGTGCCGCCCAGGTACAGCTCGCCAGACACGCCGGCGGGCACCGGGTTGAGCTGCGCATCGAGCACATAGGTGCCGAGGTTGGCGATTGGGCGGCCAATAGGTACGGCGTCACGGCCTTCGTCGACGCAGGTCCAGTGGGTCACGTCGATGGCCGCTTCGGTCGGGCCATAGAGGTTGAACAACCCTGCCAGGGGCAGTTTGGCGAAGACTTGCAGTTGCGCATCCAGTGGCAAGGCTTCGCCGCTGCACACGATGCGCTTGAGGCTGTTGCAGCCCTGTACGCCCGGCTCATGGATAAACGCCTGGAGCATGGAGGGGACAAAGTGCAAGGTGGTGATGCCGTGCTGACCGATGGTCTCGATCAGACGCGCCGGCTCGCGATGTTCGCCAGGGGCCGCGACCACCAGGCGTGCACCGGTCATCAGCGGCCAGAAGAACTCCCAGACCGAGACGTCAAAGCTGAACGGGGTTTTCTGCAGTACCGCATCGCTGGCGTCGAGGCCATAGGCTTGCTGCATCCAGCACAGACGGTTGACCAGCGCACGGTGGCTGTTACCGGCGCCCTTGGGCTTGCCGGTGGAACCGGAGGTGTAGATCACATAGGCCAGGTTCAGCCCGTGGATGGCGACTGCGGGCAAGGCGCTGCTGTAGCCGTCAAGCCAGCCGGGGGTGTGGTCCAGGGCGATCACCTGAATGCCGTCAGTGGGCAGCGACGGCAACAGGCTGTGCTGGCTGAGCAGCAGTTGGATGCCGCTGTCTTCGATCATGTAGGCCAGGCGTTCCTGGGGGTATTCGGGGTCAAGCGGCACATAGGCGCCGCCGGCCTTGAGAATGGCCAGCAGACCAATGACCATTTCCACGGAACGCTCGACGCAGATTCCCACCAACACATCGGGGCCAACCCCCTGTTCGCGCAAGGCATGGGCCAATTGGTTGGCGCGGGCGTCAAGCTCGCCGTAGGTCAAGGAGACAGCGCCGAAGGCCAGCGCCGGAGCATCGGGCGTGGCCTGGACCTGATCTTCGATCAGTTGATGAATACCGCGCTCGGTCGGGTACGCCTGCGCGGTCTGGTTCCAGGCCTGCACCATGACCTGCTGCTCTTCGGCAGCCAGCATCGGCAACTCGCCGATGCGCTGCTCGCCATCGGCAACCATGGCCTGCAACAGGCTGATCCAGTGCCGGGACATACGCGCGATGGACGGCGCGTCGAACAGGTCGTTGGCGTAGGTCAATGCGGCGTGCAGCGTGCCGGATTTCTCATAAGTATCGAGAGTCAGGTCGAACTGGGTGGTGCGACCTTGCCACTCTACCAACGCGAGTTCCAGGCCGGAGGCGGTACTGACGGAGGCGATATCGGCCACCACCGGCTGGTGGTTGTACATCACTTGGAACAGCGGGGTATGGCTGAGGCTGCGCTCGACTTTGAGGGCTTCCACCAGGCGCTCGAACGGCAGCTCCTGATGGGCCTGGGCGCCGAGGGCGTGCTCCTTGATGCCTTGCAGCAACTCGGCAACGCGGGTTTGCCCGGTCAGTTCGGTACGCAGGACCTGGGTATTGACGAAAAAACCGATCAGCCCTTCGACTTCACCACGGTTACGGTTGGCAATCGGCACGCCGACGCGAATATCGCCCTGGCCGGTGTAACGATGCAGCAGCACATTGAAGGCACCGAGCAACAGCATGAACAGCGTGACGTTGTGCTTTTGCGCGCAGGCACGCAATTGGGCGGCCAGTGCCGGCTCAATCGCGAAGTTATGGCGGGAGCCCTGGTAACTGGGCATGGCCGGGCGCGGGTGGTCCGTCGGCAGTTCCAGCACCGGGTGCTCATCGCCCAGGCGCGCCTGCCAGTACGCCAATTGACGGGCCTGCTCCCCCGCTTCCAGCCAGCGGCGTTGCCACAGGGCGTAATCGCTGTATTGAATCGGCAGTGCCGGCAATTGTGGAGTTTCGTTGCGCTCATGGGCGTCGTAGCAGCGGATGAACTCTTCGATCAGCACGTTCATCGACCAACCGTCGGAGACGATGTGGTGCAGGGTCAGCAGCAGCACGTGCTCCTGCGCGTCCAACTTGAGCAATTGCACACGCAGCAGCGGGCCATGCTCCAGATCGAAAGGCAGCACCGATTGACGGGTCGCTGCGTCATTGACTGCCTGCTCACGTGCGTGCGGTGCCAAGTCACTGAAATCCACGACGTCAACCGCCAGCATCGGCTCCGCTGCCACTTGCAACAGACGCTCATCCGCTTGGCGCTGGAACACTGTACGCAGGGTTTCATGCCGCGCCACCAGGCTGGCGAACGCCTGCTCCAGCGCTTTCAGGTTCAGTGCGCCCTTGAGGCGCACCGCACCGGGCAGGTTGTAGGCACCGCTGGCAGGGTCCAACTGCCAGAGAAACCACATGCGCTGCTGCGCATAGGACAACGCCTGGCGATCCTCGGCATCCACTCCTGCCGGTATCGGAAACCGGGAGAAATCCACCCCTTCTTTCTGCAGTGCCTGCAGGAACAGCTGGCGTTTTTCCAGGGGCAACCCGATAAACCGGCGAGCAAGTTTCAAGGAGTCTTCAGCATTCATTTGTTGGAGTCCGGAGCAATAGGCAGGAAGCACAAAGGCACGTCGTCCCTATAAAACGAACCGCGGAGGGAAAAATTAGCTGCGGGTGGAGGGGCTGGAGCGCGGTGTCATCAAGGGTTACATCAATCCCGGGAAAGCCATGCAAAGGCGAGCTAGCATTGACATACACCAATTTTTGCAACTAAATTTAGTTACGCGCAGGGATCGCCGCGTCAAAAAATGAAAAGCTGCTCGCCAAATTGCTTAACGAGCCAACGATATTCACCTGGCCCGAACTCGTCACACTGTTACACCGGCTGGGCTACACACAGATTGAAGGAGCCGGAAGCCGCGTCAAATTCGACATCGGCGATCCCAGTGCAATGATCACCTTGCACAGGCCCCACCCCGGCAACGAACTGAAACACTACATTCGGCGCCAGATCATCGAACAATTGCGATCAGGAGAACTGATTCCGTGAACAACCAACTCAATTACAAAGGCTACATCGGCTCCATCGAAGCCAGCCTCGAAGACAACTGCCTGTTCGGCAAGATCCTGTTCATCAAGGCGCTGGTCAGCTATGAAGGTAAAACCGTCGCAGAATTGGATGCAGCATTTCATGAGGCAGTGGACGACTACCTGGCTACATGCCAGTCCCTCGGGCAAACACCCGAAAAACCGTGCAAGGGCTCGTTCAATGTACGGGTCGGCCATGACCTGCACCTGGCGGCCGCCCTGGCAGCGATGCGCAAAAAAGTGACGCTCAATGATTTGACGCGCCAGGCGCTGAATGAATTTCTGCAACATCATTGCGCAGAAACATTCCCCGCGATTGGCTGAATGAGCGGGTTGATTCCAGATAGCGCCGAATGGACGAGTTGTGTTTGGCGCCAGACCTTCTAGATTTACAGATCAGTCATCTCTTATCTTTTCTGCTTCTTGGTCCGCAGTAACGTCCAATGGCACCGACACTTCGGAGTCTTGCTATGAACGACATCCACTGCCCATCGCCCGACGCCCCTGCCCGCCTGCAAATACCGGAGCTGGAATACCCCGTACCGGTGCGGATGGATGAAGCACTGGGCAATCACGTCAACGACTTGTTGCTGTCCTGGGTCAGGCGAGTGGGCATTTTCGAGGGGCAATGGGACCAGGTGAGGGCCTCGAATTTCGGCCGATTTGCCATGCTGTGCCACCCCGGCACCGACAACCCGGACCGCCTGTTGCTCTCGGCTAAATGCATCGCTGCGCTGTTCGCAGTGGACGATCACTACTGTGATGATGAGCGAAGTGGCGCCAACCCCAGGTTACTGGGCCCACGCCTGTCGTTGGCACTCGCCGCGCTGGACAGAGCGCACCTGAACCCGCCGCATGACCTGGCACTGGAGCAGGCGCTGAAACGTGATCCGGTGTTGCGGGGATTAAAGGGGTATATGAACCATCTGTCTCGCTTCGGCACAGCGTCCCAGATGGCTCGCGTGCGGCTGGAGACCGTTGCCATGTTCGTGACCATGAATGCCGAAGCCACATGGCGCATCGAACACAGCCTGCCGTGTATCTGGGAGTACCTGGCACACCGACAGGTCAACAGTTTTCTACCCTGCATGGCCTTGATTGATGTGGTCGACGGCTATGAACTCGACGCCGAGACGTATTTCGCGGCCCAGGTACGAGAAGTCGTTACCCTCGCCGCCAGCGCGACCATCATTGCCAATGATGTGTACTCCGCCCACAAAGAGAGCGTGCCTGAAATAGGCGACTTCAACCTGCCTATATTACTGGCCCGTGAACACCACTGCTCGTTGCAGCAAGGCGTGTGGCTGACCGCCCAGATGCACGACGATATCGTGCATCGCTATGAAGCCAAGGAACGCCGCTTGCTCAAACAGGCGCAACCGTCACTCAAGCGTTTTTTGGGAGGCGTGAAAGCCTGGCTCGCAGGCAATAACGAGTGGCACCGACACAGTGGACGATACCAAGTGTGAACCTCAGCCCAACCGCCGATACCCCAGCACCGCCGAGCCCAGCACCACTGCCCCTGCCGCCAACGCCACCCAGAACCCACTGGCAGCCCCCATGTGGTCAATCATCCAACCAGAGCTGGCGGCGCCGATGGCCACGCCGATGCTGAGGCCGGTGATCAGCCAGGTCATGCCTTCGGTCAGGCGGCTAGCGGGGACAATCCGCTCCACCAGCGCCATCGACACGATCAGGGTCGGGGCAAAGAACAGCCCGGAGATAAAGATCGCCACCGCCAGGCCAGGGATGTTCGTGACCAGCAGCAACGGCAACGTGGTCAAGGCCGTGGCTACGCCACAGAACAGGAACTGCCGGGGCAGCGGCGCCTTGAGCTTGAGCGTGCCAAAAGCCAGCCCCGCCAGGCACGAACCGATGGCGTACACCGACAGCACGATACTCGCCGCCGCCGGCTGGCCCTGCTGCTGGGCAAAGGCGACACTGACCACGTCCACCACACCGACGATCACGCCCATGGCCAGCAGCAGGATCATCAGGATCAGTACCGAAGGTGACGCAATCAGCCAACCGCCATGCTGATCGTGATGCTCGTGCACAGGTGGCTCAGTCGCCCGTTGCAGCACGAACGTGGTCACGCCCACCGCCAGCAACAGCGCGGCCACCAGTGGCCCGGCTTCGGGAAACAGCACCACGCTCAGGCCGACCGAAAGCGGCGGGCCGACAATAAAACACACTTCATCGAGCACCGACTCCAGGGCAAACGCGGTTTGCAGCTTGGGCTGGCCCCGGTACAACTCGGTCCAGCGCGCCCGCACCATTGCGGACATGTTCGGTATACAACCGGCCAGGGCGGCGCACAGGAACAGCGTCCAGGTCGGTGCCTGCAACCGCGTGCACAGCAACAGCATCAACAACGCCCCGCCACCGATCAACGCGGCAATCGGCAGCACCCGGCCCTGGCTGTAGCGGTCCACCAGCCGTGATACCTGGGGTGCGCAGATCGCGGTAGCCAAGGCGAATATCGCCGCCACCGAACCTGCCAGGCCGTAGCCGCCATGTACCTGGGAGAGCATGGTGATAATGCCGATGCCGGTCATCGACACCGGCATGCGCGCCAGCATGCCTGCCAATACAAAAGCCCGGGCGCCAGGGACCTGGAATAATTCGGCGTAGGGGTTTGCCATGTTCATACCAACCGTTTGATCTGTTTATGCCGCCACACCAACCGGTAGTAAGCGGTCTGCAACCCCAGCATCGCCAGGTACGTCACCGGAAATGCCATCCATACGCCTTCCAGGCCGAAGTGGGCATTGAGCAGGTACGCTATCGGCAGCTCCACGCACAGCACGCAGAAGATCGAGATGGCCACCGGCATCAGCACCACGCCGCTGGCGCGCATGATCCCGCCGATCACCGCCTGGAAGCCAAACACCAGGATGCTCCAGAGCATGATGTGCAGCAGGTGTTCTGCCTTGACCCGCGCAGCGTCGTCGGTGATGAACAGCCCCAGCAGCCAGTGGGACAGCACGTAGCCCAGCACAATCAGGCCACCGGTGAGGCAGGTGTTGATCAGCAATCCGGTACGCAGGATCGGCCCGATGCGTTCCAGGCGCCCGGCGCCAATGGCCTGGGCCCCCAGGATCGAGGCAGTGATGGCAATCGACAGCGCCGGAAATTGCACGTAGTTGACGATCTGCGTCACCGCCCCATAGGCCGCCGTGGCCTGGGAACCGTGGCCGTTGACCAGCGCCAGGATGACCAGTTCCGACAGCGACAACACCACCATCTGCAAGCCGGTGGGCAGGCCGATGCGCAGGACTTTGCCAAGGATCACGCGGTCCAGGCGCAAGGCCGCGAGCAGTTCGCGATCCGGCGCCATCACGTGGTGTTTATGGCGCAGGCGCAAGATCAAAAACAGCATCGCCAGGGCGTTACCCACCAGGCCGGCGTACACCGCGCTCTGGATGCCCAAGGGCGGCAGGCCGACCCAGCCACGAATCAGCGCCGGAGTCAGCAGCAGGCCGACCAGGGTCGAGACCACCAGCGCAAGCAGCGGCGAAATCGTGTCGCTGACGCCCCGCAGCAGTTGGGTATAGAGGATGAACACCAGCAACAACGGCATGATCAGCATCATTGCCTGGGCATAGCCGACCGCGTCGTCGAGCACATCCACCGGCGTACCCAATGCCTGCAATGCCGGGCGTGCGAACAGACTGCCCAGCACCGCAGCGATCAAGCCCACCAGCGCGCCGAGGGTCAGCGTCGCACCGGTAATCGACTTGACCATCGCGGTTTCCTGGGCACCCCAGGCCTGGCCGATCAACACCGACGCGCCCGCCCCCAGGCCGATCACCAGTGCGATAAAGAAAAACACGATGGGAAACATCCCCGACACCGCTGCCAACGCCTGGGTGCCGAGCATTTGCCCGACATAGATGCCGTTGAGCGTGCCAGAAAAACTCTGCAGGAAGTTCGACAGCACCATCGGTGCCAGAAAGATCAGGTAGACCTGCCACAGCGGACGTTGCAAAGGGCTTTGCATGAAAAACGGGGCCTCGGAGAACTAAAGCGTCCGAGGGTTATACCGCAAGTGGATCCAATGTTCCTGCGCTTTATCCAGTCACGGGTTCCAGATAGGGCGAGGCCTCGGAGATCCTCTTGCCCGCCACCTATCAACTGCTCCGAACGACGTACGGTCATCCGGACGGGCTCGGCGCGCGGGGAAAATCACCCAAAAAACGGCTTCGCCCATCCGAATATTGCCTTGTCCACTCAATCAAACCTTAGCCAATCTACTTGGTTTTTTTGAGCTCATAATTAAGGTTTTCTATATCAAACCGACCATCCTCAAGCCCGCGCCCGAAGAAGCCAGTGCCGATATCCAAGTCCCGCAGAAGCCCCGGGCGCTGCAGGAGTTCCATCGCCGCTTCACGCGCTTGCGAGCTGAAGGTTCTATCTGACGGAATCAAGCCCGCAGCTTCTTTCAACTCATTGACGTTAACGTAGCTATCACTGGCGCCGGCGGTGTACGACCTGAAATTGTCTTTGATGACTTGAATAAGCTCGTGATCGCTGGATTTCTTATACTTGTTCGATGAATCTCCCAGATCGTCCCTGGAGAACGCACCGTCCAACTTGCCACTACGCCCTTGGTCAAGTTCTTTGAACTGATCTCCCCGTGACAACACTTCCTGGGCTATCTCCATCTCATCCTGACTGGCGGGACGCCCATCCAGGTGACAGCCGCCCGCGATTGAACTCAGTGACTTGTCGGTTATGAGACCTGGGGTGCTCGGGTCTTCCAGAGCGCCGAAACGGGCCAGCACTTTGTTGGCAAACTCTTCCTTGGTGTCGTTGGCATACGGTCTTGATTCGGACCTCGGCGCATGACCGCTGTAGGAGGTTGCGGTCATGTAGGACGGCTGCGGCGCAAAGTTCTGCTGATTCATTTGCTGCTGGCGCATATTGCCTGGCATACCGCGTGGACCGCCCTGCATGAAGCCCTGGTTGCTAGGCATGGATTGCGCATCGTAGAAACCAATCGTTTGGTGCACATCCTCTGGACTGATCAGCCCATCTTGCTCGCCGCCGTTGGTGATGCCATCCAGCACAGAGGCCATTTCAGGGTTTCGGATGACCTCCCGGCCAAGCATGGTCATCCGGTCATGGTAGTGATTTCCGGTCATTGGCCGATTGGCGGCAAACTCTAGCGACTCACGTGTAACAAAAGGCGACCCCGGATCGCGGAAGTAATCGAAGTTGTTCGCGAACTCTCTCAAAATACGGGAAGGTGGAAGGCCCCCATCGTTACGCGCAGGCTGACCTACACCACACCACTGGCCATTGCCAATGGGCATAGGGTTACCGCTGGTGAAGGCGCCATTGCTACATGCCGATGACGGATAAAAGCTGCTCATAGTAGTACCTCAGTAATAGAAATCTGGCTGCCAATCCAGACACTCCTGCACTGGATCAACGCTCCATGTGTGGCTGCCTGCCACATCGTGGTTCCAGCGTTGCGCAATAAAAGAGCAGTCACCTGCATGAACATTCACTCTCCCCACTCAGCCCCCTACCAAGACCCGCGTGAGAAAAGCACGCCCCTTAAACCGGAACAATCGGCAGCGCCCGCTTGTGCGCGGTCTTTGTGTAGGCCCCCTCGACAATCGCCGTCACCCGCTCACTCACCGGTTCGCCCATCAGGTACGCATCAATCTCTTCGTATGAGCAACCATAGGCCTGCTCATCCAGCTTGCCCGGCGCCAGCTCTTCAAGGTCTGCGGTGGGGTGTTTGTGCACCAGCTCTGCCGGGCCGCCGAGGGCGCTGGCGAGCAGGCGGACCTGGGTTTTGGTCAGGCCGGACAGTGGCGCCAGGTCGCAGGCGCCGTCGCCAAACTTGGTAAAGAACCCCATCAGCGCTTCGGCGCCATGGTCGGTGCCGACCACCAGGCCATTGTGCAGGTTGGCCACGGCGTACTGCGCGATCATCCGAGTGCGGGCCTTGACGTTGCCTTTGATGAAGTCGACGTGGCTGGCGCTGGCCTCATTGGCGGTCAGGCTGGTCATCAGGCCGTCGACGCTGGCGGCGATATTGAGGGTCTCGACGTGGTCCGGGGTGATGAAGTCCAGGGAGGCCTGCGCATCGCTTTCATCCGCCTGGATGTTGTAAGGCAGGCGCATGGCGATAAAGCGTGCGGCGTAGTGTTCGCTACGCAGTTGCTCCACCGCCAATTGGCACAGACGGCCGGCAGTGAGGGAATCCACGCCACCGCTGATACCCAGCACCAAGGCCTTGCAGCCCGAGTGACGCAACGTGGTCTTGATGAAGTCGATGCGTCGCTGGATTTCCTTGGCCTCACCGCCCTGCCCCAACTGCCGGTCGATATTCAGTTCCTGCGCGATACGGTCTTGCATGTCACACCTCCACAGTGCCGACGTTGAATACCTGGGCTGCATACTGCAAAAACGAGGCGTCTTCGCAGACGTTCTTGATCGGGTCATCGGAAAACTTCACCACCGGTTCGCCGTGCACCCGCACCAGTTTCATCACGATACTCAGCGGCTCCACGCCCTCCACATCGCAGGCCAGGCTGGTGCCCATGCCGAAACCGAACTTGGCCTTGCCACGCACGTGGCGCAGGATCGGCAGGCATTTTTCGAAGTTCAGGCCATCGGAGAACATCAGGTCCTTGGTCATCGGATCGATGCCCAGCTGTTTGTAGCGGGCCAGCACTTTGTCGGCCCAGGCGATGGGATCACCGGAGTCCTGGCGCAGCCCGTCGTAGAGCTTGGCGAAGTACAGGTCGAAGTCCTTGAGGAAGAAGTCGGTGCTGATGCAGTCGGTCAGGGCGATACCGAGACGGCCACGGTATTCATGCACCCAGTTCTCCAGGGCGGCGTTCTGGCTTTCGCGCAGACGACCCAATTGCTGGTGCACCATCAGCCATTGGTGGGCCATGGTGCCGATCAGCGGCAAATCGAACTCGTAGGCCAGGTGCGCATTACTGGTGCCGACGAACTGGCCGGGGAAGTCGCGACGCATGATATCCACCACTTCGCGCTGGGCCTTGAAGGACAGCCGCCGACGGGTCGAGAAGTCGGAGACGCGCAGGTCGGCCAGTTCATCGCGGCTGAGGTTCTTCTCCAGCCAGTCAAACTTCTGGTAGAGCTTGCGAGTGACGTCTTCCAGGGTCACCTGGGGGTATTTGTCGCGGTTGCGCAGTTCGCTGACCAACGCGAGCACCGGCTGCTCGAACATGATGCAGTGCAGCATCGGGCCGACCACGCGGATGTTCAGTTGGCCGTCAACTTCGCTGACGTGGATATAGCGCAGGTTGAAGCGAAACAGGCCGAGGAAACGCTCGTAGTCCGGGGTGAGGTACTCGCGAAAGCGTGGGTTGAACAGAAAACGCAGCTCGCCTTCACGCATCTGCAAACTGGCAAGTTTGTCCAACTCGGCGCGCAACTGCGGGATCAAGTGGCCGAGTCTTTCCTTGGAGCGGACGATGAAGTTGTATTCCACATCGACGTTGGGGTACTGGTGCAACACCGCCTGCATCATGGTGAAGGTGTAGTAGTCGGTGTCGAGCAGGCCCTGGATGACAGGGGCTTCGTAGTCGTAGGCACTTTCCATGGTCAGTCTCCTTAACGCGCGGCCATCGCGGCCAGTTCTTCGCGGGTGCGGCTGATGCTGGCACCGGCCTTGAGCAACTCATCGACGGCCTGCTCGCCGCCTTCCTCGCTGATCCCTCGGCACGCCGGCAGGTGCAGCACGACTTCGAGGCCGGCCTTGAGCAATTGCAGGGCGGTGGTCTTGACGCAGTAGTCCAGGGCCAGGCCGCCGACGATTACGCGAGTGACGCCTTGGGCCTTGAGGTACTCGATCACTCCGGTGGACAGCTTGTCGTGCAGGTCGTGGTAGCAGGCACCGTAGGGGTGCAGGTCGGGCTCGACGCCTTTCCAGATGAAGTAGTCGTAGTCATAAGGCGTGGGCAACTCGTCCAGCAAGGTGAAGCCTTCGGTGCCCGGTACGCAGTGACTGACCCACGTAAGGTCGGCGTGGACCAGGCCGGTGGGTTGCAGCATCTCGCTGGGCTGCGCGACCACCCAGGGTGCTTGCGGGGTATGGGCATCCTTGCTGCCGACGCGATGGCCGGCGAGGCTGGCCATGTAATTGAGTTCGGCGCCGATCAGGTCACCACCGGCCACAGGCAACTCGTTGGGGCACAGCGGCGTGAAGCTCTTCTGGGCGTCGACATCAAAGGATGCAATAGCAGTTTTCGAGAGGGTCATGGCGGTTCTCCTGTGGCCTGGCAACAAAAGTACATGTCATGTACTTTCATTGCAAGAAACATTTACTTATCTATTCTCTATCGAGAACATGACATATCTTTTCGATCCGTTAGACTGAGCCCTCTTCGCCGTTCAGAAGGATGTTCACATGCCCCTTAGCGCCTACCTCCATACCGTCGACCTCTGCGTGCTGTTTTATTGCCGCGCGACCGGTGAACTGAAACTGCTGCTGAACAAGCGCGACGCCGAGCCCTTCGCCGGGCATTGGGCGCTGCCGGGTGTGGTGGTGAATGGCGGTGTGCAGGACCTGAGCCTCAAGGATGCCGTGGAGCGGTTGCGCGCCAGTGACAAGGTCGGACTAAAACTGGCCTGGAGCGAGCAAGTGGGTACGGTGGGCGATGCGTTTCGCGACCCGCGCTGCTGGTCGTCGTCCACGTACTACCTGGCGATCCTGGCGGATGAGGTGGTCTTGGCTGACCATCAGGCGTGGTTTTCGTTGAGCGCAGTAGCTGACGGGAGCATCAAGCTGCCGTTCGATCACAACCTGATCGTGGCAGCGGTGCAGGAGCGGCTGGTATCCAAATCGCTGTACAGCAGTTTGCCACTGATGTTCCTGGGCGATGAATTCAGCGCGCCGCAAGCGACGACGATCTTTTCCCTGGTGCTGGAACGCCCGGTGCTGAAGACCAGTATCCGCCAGCGGTTATTGAAGCTGACCGAGGCGGGGTATCTGCGGGAGACGGGGCGCAAGAAGCAGGGTGAAGGGGGCAGGCCCCAGGCGACGCTAGAGAACCTCAAGCCTGGAGCGGTGTATTTTTTTGATCGCAGTTTTGCCGAGTGAACCCGCTATAAACAGGCGAACACTTGTGGCGAGCAGGCTCGCCACAATGATCACATTCCAGATCCGCGGTTTTAATTCATCCAGTTGCCGCCATCGACGTTGTAGGTCTGGGCCACCACGTAGTCGGCATCCTTGGACGCCAGGAAGATCGCCATTCCGGTCAGGTCCTCTGCGGTGCCCATTCGCCCGAACGGCACCTCGTCCCCTACCCGCTTCTTCTTCTCGCCGGGCGCCAGGCCTTCATGCCTGGCAAACAGCGCATCCACCCCATCCCAATGCTCACCGTCCACCACACCGGGTGCGATGGCGTTGACGTTGATGCCCTGCTTGATCAGGTTCAACCCCGCCGACTGCGTAAGGCTGATCACCGCCGCCTTGGTCGCGCAGTACACCGCGACTAACGGCTCACCCCGCCGCCCGGCCTGGCTGGCCATGTTGATGATTTTGCCGCCATGGCCCTGGCTGATCATCTGCCGGGCGGCGGCCTGCAGGGTGAACAGCGTGCCGGCGACGTTGATCGCGAACAGCCGCTCGAAGCTGTCGCGGGTAATGTCGACGATGGGCGCCAAGTCGAACAGCGCCGCGTTGTTGACCAGAATATCCAACTTGCCTGCATGGGCCACCACGGCGGCAATTGCGCCATCAATGGAGGCCTGGTCGGTGACATCCATCGCTACCGCATAGGCCTGCGGGCCCAGTTCGGCGGCGGTTTGCCCGGCGCGTTGCAAGTTGATGTCGGCGATGGCAACCGTCGCGCCTTCATTGATATAGGCCTGGGCAAACGCGCGGCCAATCCCCCGCGCCGATCCAGTGATCAGCGCGCTTTTACCTTCCAGTCGTTTCATGGGTGGTGTCCGTCAAGGTTACTTGGGATAGCCGGCGCGTTTCATTTCGCGCTCGGTGGTGGACTGCGCCTGCACCAAGGCCTGGTCAACCGTCATGCCGCCGGTGAGCGCTGCTGAAAACAGCTTGCCGACCGAGGTGCCGATGGCCTGGAACTCGGGGATGGTCACGTACTGAATGCCCACGTACGGCACCGGTTTGGCTGAAGGATGGGCGGGATCGGCGTGTTTCATCATCTCCAGGGTCACCTGGGCAAACGGCGCGGCCTTGAGATATGCCTCGTTGTAGGTGGACTGGCGCGTGCCCGGCGGTACGTTGGTGATGCCCTCTTTGTCGGCGACCAGTTGGATGTAGTCCTTGGAGGTGGCCCAGGTGATAAAGGCCTTGGCGGCGTCCTTGTGCTTGGAGGTGGCCGGGATCGCCAGGGACCAGGCGTAGAGCCAGGACGACCCTTTGTCGGTCACTTCGGTAGGCGCTGCGGCGAAACCGACAGTGTCGGCGACCTTGCTCTGGCTGGCATCTGTGGTGAAAGAGCCGGCGACGCTGGCGTCGACCCAAATCGCGCACTTGCCGCTGTTGAACAGCGCCAGAGTTTCGTTGAAGCCGTTGCTGGACACACCGGGCGGGCCGTATTGCTTGAGGGTGTTGACGTAGAAGTTGGCGGCGGCCTTCCATTCGGGGCTGGTCAGCTCGGGCCTCCATTGTTCGTCGAACCAGCGTGCGCCAAAGGCGTTGGCCATGGTACTCAGCAACGCGATGTTCTCCCCCCAGCCAGCCTTGCCCCGCAGGCACATGCCGTACTGACCTTGGTCCTTGGCGGTGAGCTTGGCGGCGAACTCGCCGAGTTGGCTCCAGGTGGGGTGCGCAGGCATGCTCAGTCCGGCACGCTTGAACAGGTCGGTGCGGTAGTAGGTGACGGTGCTTTCGCCATAGAACGGCAAGGCGTAGAGGGTGTTATTGACCGACAGGCCCTGGCGTACAGAGGGGAAAATATCGTCGACGTCGTAATCGGCCGGCAGTTCGCTCAGCGGTTCCAGCCAGCGTTTGGCGCCCCACAACGGGGTTTCGTAAGTGCCGATGGTCAGCACATCGAACTGCCCGCCCTGGGTGGCGATGTCGGTGGTGAGGCGTTGGCGCAGAACGTTTTCTTCGAGCACCACCCAATTGAGTTTGATGTCCGGGTGCTGCTGTTCAAACACCTTGGACAGGCGCTGCATGCGGATCATGTCGCTATTGTTGACCGTGGCAATCGTCACGGTATCAGCGGCGTGGCCAGGCAGAGCCAAAGCCAGGCCGGACAGCAGGAACAGTGCTTTGGGAAGCGTTGACATGGCGGTTTCCACCTGTTGTTTTTGTAGTTGAGCACCGATTACAGCAGCTCGGCCAAGCCCCCACAAACGCTTGGCGAATGCCCGACTGATACTTTTTTAACCGCAACTCCAGGATCAAAAAAGCATCAGTGCCGGGTAAAGGCGGGGGTAGCACGCCCCCTGCAAACCCGCGTATTTTGGCGTGACCCAATGCACAAGAGGCAGCACCATGCCCGTCAGCCGCGCCACACTGTTCGAGCACCGCCCCGCCGAACTGGAAGTGATCCTGCCCGAGCCGGACCACTGCTTCCGCTGGTTCGAACACGACTATCCCTTTGACCTGGCGCGCTGGAACCACCACCCCGAATTTGAAATCCACCTGATCCGCCAAGGCAGCGGCAAGCTGGTGGCGGGCGACTATATCGGTGCCTTCAACGCCGGCCATGTCGCGTTGATCGGCCCTGACCTGCCCCACGACTGGATCGGCGAGCTGGCCCCCGGCGAACACCTGAGCGGGCGCGACGTGGTGCTGCAATTCGACGGCGCCGCCCTGCTCGCCCTGCGCAGCACCCTGCCGGAACTCGGTGACTTGCAACCGCTGTTCGAACAGGCCCGGCGCGGCCTGGAGTTCAGCGGCGACTGCGCCGTACAGGCGGCGCAGCTGATGGAGGCCATCGGCAGCGCTCATGGCCTGCAACGGCTGATCCTGTTCCTGCAACTGCTAGACACCCTGAAAAACGCGCTGCCCGCCCAGGTCAAGTCGCTGGCCAGCCCCTGCTACGCGCCCACCCTGGACGCCCGCAGTGCTGAACGCATCAACAAGGCATTCGATTACCTGATGCGCGAACTCACCGGCGACGTGCGCCTGTCGGTCATTGCCCAGCAACTGGAGATGAGCGAACCGGGATTCTCGCGGTTTTTCAAACGCAACACCGGCCACGGGTTTATCGACCTGATGCGCAAATTTCGCGTACAGCGCGCTTGCCGGCTGTTGCTGCACACCGAGCGGTCGGTGGCAGATATCTGCTTTGAAGTGGGCTACGCCAACCTGTCCAATTTCAACCGACACTTTCGGATCGAGATGAACCAGACGCCGAGCGAATATCGCCGCGAAACCGCGCTGCACCTGTTCAATCCCATTGCAAAAATGACACCCAGTCATTTCTGATCAAAAGGTCGACTAATTTGTCTTTTTCCTAGGGCATTCAAGCCATTGAGCAAAGTTGGTACAGCCTGTGCAAACGTTTGCGGTACGAACTTGTCCGCCAAGTTCACCATGACCTGAGGAATCGGGTTCCAACCGCGTACGAATAGGGATTTTCAATGCACCTAACCTCAAGGCCGCGTGCCTGCTTTGGTGTTTCCTTGCTACTGGCCGCCGTTACGGGAGTACTCAGCGCACCCATTTTGGCGCAGGAAACACCCGCCGATGACTCAGCACAGGGCGAAACCCTTAGCCCTGAAGCCACCCAATCGAACAAAGGCCCGTATCTGTCGGAGTGGTTCAACCAGGACCTGACGCTGATCGGCAGCAAAGACATCAGCTTCGGCCCCAAGCCGTCCGATGACATTTACCTGGAATACGAGTACTTCGGTCGCAAGGGCCCTTTCGAGCTGTATGGCTACATCGACGTGCCAAAGATCCTCGGCATCGGTAACAGCAATGACAAAGGCGTCTGGGACCACGGCTCGCCAGTGTTCATGGAGCATGAACCGCGTATTTCCATCGACTACCTGGCCGGTCGCAGCCTGGCCATCGGCCCGTTCAAGGAATGGTACGTGGCGTTTGACTGGATCTACGACCACGGCAGCAACAAGGAAAACCGCGCCAACACCCTGTACAGCGGCCTGGGCACCGACATCGACACCCATTCGCGGGTCAACCTGTCGGCCAACTTCTATGGGCGCTACCAGTGGGAAAACTACGGTGCGAGCAATGAATACTCATGGGACGGCTACCGCGCCCAGATGAAGTACATCGTGCCCATCGGCAAGTTCGACAACGGCGCCTCGCTGACTTACATCGGCTTCACCAACTACGATTTCGGCTCCGACCTGCACAAGGACAACCCGGCGCGCACCGCCAATTCCCTCGTGGCAACCAACGTGCTGCTGTACTCGTTCACCCACCTGCGCTTCACCCTGGTGGGCCGCTACTTCCATAACGGCGGCAACTGGGAGGATGGCAGCGAGTTGAATTTCGGCGAAGGCAACTTCCGCGCCCGCTCTGACGGCTGGGGCTACTACGCCGGTGTCGGTTACCAATTCTGATCAAGGAGCATGAGATGAACACGTTTACCCGTCTATCGATGGCCGTCGGCCTGGCCCTGATGCCGCACCTGGTGCTGGCAGATACCCCGGCACCGATCAAACCCAAAGTGATGCTGATCACCATGTTCGCCCCCGAGGCGCAAACCTGGATCGACCGCCTGCAACTCAAGCAGGAAGTGCGCGTGCAGGGCCTGTCCGCTGAATACCCGGTGATCCGCTGCAACACCCAGGACGTGTGCCTGCTGGTCACCGGCATGGGCCAGACCAACGCTGCCGCCTCCACCCTTGCCCTGGCGCTGTCGCCCAAGTTCGACCTGCGCCAGAGTTACTTCCTGATCGCCGGGATCGCCGGCATCAGCCCCAAGCACGGCACCATCGGCACTGCCGCCTGGGCGCATTACCTGGTGGAGTTTGGAACGCAGTGGGAGCTGGACTCGCGGGATGCGCCCAAGGATTGGCCAACCGGTTATCTGGGCATCAACACCAAAGGCCCCAACGAAAAACCGCCGCTGGACTACAAGACCGAAGTGTTTGAGCTCAACCCCAAGCTGCAGGCCAAGGCGTTTGCCTTGTCGCAAAAAGTCGAGCTGACGGAAAGCAAAGAATCGGCCGCCTGGCGCAAGCATTATCCTGCCGCCCCGGCCAACCAGCCGCCGCAAGTCACCCGCTGCGACACGCTGGCGGGCAACACCTGGTTCTCCGGCACGCGCCTGAGCGAACGTGCCGAGGTCTGGACCAAGCTGCTCACGGACAACAAAGGCGAATACTGCACCACCCAGCAGGAAGACAACTCCACCTACGAGGCCCTGCTGCGGGCCAGTCGTGAAGGGTTGGTGGATATTCAGCGCTTGGCCGTGGTGCGGGCAGGTTCCGATTTCGACCGGCCTTACCCTGGCTACAGCGAGGTGGATAACCTGCTCAAGTATGCCGACCAGGGCGGTTTCGCGCCGGCGTTGGAAAACCTGTTCCGCACGGGCAATCCGTTGGTACAGGCAATCCTCAACAACTGGTCGGCCTGGGAAAAAGCTGTTCCCGACGCATGATCAGTGCAATCAAGGCAGCAGGATGATCTTGTCCGGGCTGCCTTGATTCACGCCTTGGGGGTTAACGTCAATCCAGGATGACCCGCCATGGTAATGACCACCGCTCGGCAATCCGAGTGAATTTTTAGCGCTGGGGGTGATCACTTGCTTACACCTCCAGGGTTGATGGACCAATGAATAACGCGAAACTGTTTGTGATCGACTACACCCTCCATGGCGAAGCCAAGTCATTCATTATCCGCCTGGAAAAACTCGATGCCGCCGAAGCCTGGCATTGGGCCAGCTGTGATGCCGGCGTGGGTCGTATTGGCCGTTTCGCCCGCGAACAGGTCAAGAAAACCAGCCAGGCCCAGGCCGAGAAATTTGGCATTACCCATGTGCAATGGCGCCGCTCGGACGCGCGCGCCCAGGCTTGAACAAGGAGAAATACCCATGGATTCACGCCCTCAAGTCAATGGCAAGGCTCGAATTGATTACACCCAGGACACCCTGTTTGGGCCACTGGCCAGGCATGCTGAATGCCAGGTGAGCGTGCAGCACAAACCGGACAGGCTGGTGCTGAAGGTTTTCCAGCCGCTTCCGGATGATCTGCATGCTGCGAAAACGGTGGTGTTTGCGTTGGAGGGGCGGCGAACCAGCGGGGTAGTCAGAGGTCGGCAGCGCTTGTCGGACCATAGCCTCAGGCTGGAACTGGAAACCCAATAGCCGCTTCCAGACAGATCAAATGCGGGAGCGGTTTAACCGCTCCCAGCGCGTTCAGCCGTGGGCCGACTTGGCGCACTCGCAACCAGTCGCCGCAGCACACGGCTCACCATGGGCATGATGCTCCGCGCAGCCCTGGCAGCAATAGCCTTTACCGTCTTTCATCACAGCATCGACACCCAGTACACACTTGCAGTGTGGGCAGGCACAGGTTTGATCTGGCATGGTCAGACTCCTTCTTCATGGTCGTCTCGGTACGGCGAGCGCCGGCACCTTTAGCAATGACTGCCGGCTCACGCAGATCGTTCAAACCATCAGTCAGTGCGCGTATTACTGCGATACATGAATACCAGCGCCAGCGCGAGACACACCATCGCCAGCAGGCGACCGCCCGACAATTCGATGGCCGGGTTGCCCAGCCAGCCAAAGTTGTCGATCAGCATGCCCATGCCCAACTGCCCCGTGATCACCGCCACGGTCGCCACCGCCGTGCCGACCACCGGCACCGCACCGACCATCACCATCATGTACACCACACCGAACAACGCGCCGGTCAGTTGCCATTTAGGCACATCCAGCAGGCTCACGGCCTGTGCCGGTTCAAAGAAGAAAATCAACAGCGCGGTAGTGAGCGCGCCTACCGCGAAGGTCAGCAAACTGCTGCGCAATACACCGACTGTCTGGCCCAGACGGCCATTGATCGCCGCCTGCATACTCAATACCGCACCGGCCGCGATGACCACTACCAACAACAGAATCAGATTCATCGTCTTAACCTCGTGCAATCAGAACAAGTGCCACCACAATCAGCGCCAATGCGATCCAGCGCTCACCATTGACCCGCTTGCGCGCTGCGCCAAACCAGCCGAAGTGGTCGATCAACACGCTTTTGCCCACCTGACCGGACAGTATCGCGATCATGGTCATCGCAATGCCGATGTGCGGCGTGGCCAGGGTCAGCACCACCACGTACATCGGCCCCAGGAAGCCACCGATCAACTGCCAGCGCGGCAAGTCAGTAAGCGCCGGGCCTTTTTGCGGGCCGCTGAACAGCAGCAGCAGGAACAGAATCGCCGAACCCACGCCAAAGATGCTCAAGGTCGCCCACAGATGCCCCACCTGCACACCCAACGGGCCGAGCAAACCGGCCTCCACCGACAAGCCCATACCGGCAAGGATCACCAGCGGCAACAACAGTAACCGCAGAAGGTTTTTTTTCGGCGTGGCGTTCGCCGCACCCTCGATAGAACTGGCCTGCATACATCACCTGCGCATCAACAAATGGATTAATGGCGCGCATTATCCAGTGGCCGTCCTGTGCGATAAATGGGAGCATGCCAACAACACCTTTGCGCAAAACGCACAGCCTGGAGCCAAGATGCAGGGTTTGAATGAATTGAGTTTCAAGGCGCTCCGCCTGTTCGTCGCGGTGCTGGACCACGGCAGCTTCTCTGAAGTGGCGCGCCGCGAAGGCCTGGCGCCCTCCTCGATCTCCCGCCAGATCCAGCTGATGGAACAGGCCCTGGGGCAACAGCTGTTGTATCGGCACACCCGCGCTGTCAGCCCCACCGAGGCTGGGCGTCTGCTCGGGCGGCACGCGCGCCTGATGCTCGAACAGCTGGAGTCCGCCGGCCAGGCCCTGCAGGAACAGGAAAGTGAGCCCAGCGGCCTGGTGCGGATCAATGCACCGATGGTATTCGGCCAGCGTCACCTCTCCCCCTGGCTGGGTGAGTTGTGCCGCCGCTACCCCAAGCTGCAACTGGACATCCAGCAAACCGACACCTACGTCGACCCGCTGCAAGATGGCACCGACCTGCTGTTTCGCATCGGCGTGCTCAACGACTCCGGCATGCAGGCCCGCATCTTCGCGCCCCAGCGCTTTCGCATCGCGGCCAGCCCGGCTTACCTGGCACAGCACGGCACGCCCCTGCACCCCGACGAACTGATCAACCACCAATGCCTGGCCTACAAGGGCGTCACCGGCCAACAACGCTGGTTCTTCCGTCGTGACCAGGGCGACTGGACGCCCTACAGCGTCAAAGGCCCGATCACCGGCAACCACGCCGATACCCTCACCCACGCTGCCGAACAAGGCTTGGGGCTGGTGGTGTTTCCGTCCTGGCTGATCGGCGAAAGCCTGCGCGCTGGCACCTTGCAGGCAGTGCTGACGGAATACGAGGTAGCGACCACGCTGGAGCCGCAGCAGATTGCGGCGTTGTGGCCGGGGAGTCGGCGCTTGTCGCTGAAGGTCAGGACGGTGATTGATTACTTTGTGGAGTGCTTCGGCGCCGTGCCTTATTGGGATCGTTGAGGATTTTTCCTATTTAACGAGGTAGGGTATTTCTGATTTTACGGGCCATTATTTTATTCTGCTGTGGGCACTGGCGGATGACCCCAGGCTATCCAGCAAAGCCCGGAAACTGATTGAGAATGCAGCAGAGATTTACGTCAGCGCCCTTGCCCAGTACACGCCCCTGGCGATTCAGGTGTAAGCCACCAAAGCCGCTCGTACGGTCAACTCAAAACACCCACTGCCCAATCAACCATGCATTCGCACCACTGATCACCGCAAACAGAAACCACACCAACACCCGTGTCGGCAGGCTGTTCACAAACGGCCCCATCAGTTGCTTGTCGCCGGTCATGCGAATCAGCGGATACAGCGCAAACGGCAATTGCAGGCTCAGCACCACCTGGCTCAGGATCAGCAATTTGCCGATGGCATCGTCGCCCATCAGCCAGACCCCGAGGAACGCCGGGATCAGCGCCAGCCCACGGGTAATCAGCCGCCGCTGCCAGCAGGGAATGCGCAGGTTCAGGTAACCTTCCATGATCACTTGCCCGGCGATGGTGCCGGTAAAGGTCGAGCTTTGCCCGGACGCGAGCAAGGCAACCCCGAACAGGATACTGGCGAACGCGCCACCTACCAGCGGGTCCAGCAGGTGGTAGGCATCCTGGATTTCCACCACATCGGTATGGCCGGTCTTGTGGAACGCGGCGGCGGCGAGTACCAGGATCGCAGCATTGACCAGCAAGGCCAGGGCCAGGGAGCCGATGGTGTCGATGCGCGCCAGCTTGACCGCGTCCTGTTTGCTGGCCACGTCTTTGCCGATCAACCGGGTCTGCACGATTGAGCTGTGCAGGTAGAGGTTATGGGGCATCACCGTGGCGCCCAGGATGCCGATGGCCAGGTACAGCGGCGCGGCATCGCTGATGGCCGACAGCGACGGTGTGAAGCCACTGAATACGTCCGGCCAATACGGTTTGATCAGTACCAGTTCGATAAAGAAACACACGCCGATGGTCGCCACCAGCGCCAGCATGATCGCTTCGAGACGGCGGAAGCCCCGGTTTTGCAGGGCCAGGATCAGGAGCGTATCAAAGGCCGTGATCACAATGCCGGTGGTCAGGGAAACGCCCAGCAACAGGTGGAACGCCAGGGCACAGCCGAGCACTTCGGCCAGGTCGGTGGCGATGATGGAGACTTCCGCCAGCGCCCATTGGGTGCGGGCGGAACGTTTGCTGTAGCGCTCACGGCACAGTTGCGCCAGGTCCTTGCCAGTGGCGATGCCCAGTCGCGAGCACAGGCACTGCACCGCCATTCCCGCCAGGCTGGCCAGCAACACCACAAACAACAGGCTGTAGCCATAGCGCGAACCGGCCTCGATGGCCGTTGCCCAGTTGCCGGGATCCATGTAGCCGATGGAGATCAGCAGGCCGGGGCCGGCAAACATGAGGGCGCGCTTGAAAAACGAAGCCTTGGGGTCAACGGCGACGGAGCCGGCCACTTCTGGCGGGCAGAACGGGGCGGTAGCAATTTTCGGCAGGCTGAATTTCACGCGGTATCCCAGGCAAACACACTCGACAGCGCGCAGCTTATCAGTCGGACGCGACCGTGCGCATCACCGTGTCCCGCGGCAGGTCAAACTCCTCCACCACCTGCACCACCAGGTCCATCTCCTGGTTCAGCGCCTCTCGTTCCATGCGCTGGCGAATCACACCGATCACCAGCACCGCCAGGGTGGTGATCGAATACGCTGGCCCGGAAAACGCCCGCACCCCACTCACCAGCAGCATCGCTGCCGCCAGTGCCTGCCCCACTACCGGAATCGCCGTGGCCGCACCACGACGCAAGATAAACCCGGTCAGGCCCGCCAGCGCTGTACCGCTCAAGGCCGTGGTGGCCGAGCGCCCCACATCGAAACGCTTGAACAGCCCCTGTTCTTTCTGCGCGGCTGCCTTGAGCTCGGCGTCGAACACCTGCCGGTCGGCGTTACTGAGCTTGTCCTTGTACTGCTCGATCAACTTTTGCGCGACCTGGGTTTCGATGTCTGCCAGCACCACGGATTCGAGCGGCTCGTCAAACTTGATCCCGAGGCGTTGCGCCACATCTTCGGCGATCTGGCGATAACTCACGCCATGCCCACGGGCCAGGTTCATAAAGCTATCGCCGCCCATGCACTGCAACTCGATGGCCAGCTTGAGCGGCTCGCGCACCGAAGCATCAATCGATGCACTACGCTTTTGCGCCATCAATTCGGCGAGGAACTTCAACTCCTCCGGCCGCGCCTGCAGCAGCACCGGGAACAGCTCCGCATCTTCCTCGGCAAAGCGCGCCTCGCTGCTGCGCTGGTCGGAGCGGATCATGCCGCGCCGTTCGTGCAACAGATCGGTGTACTGCACCACCGTCTGCAACTGCGGCCAATAAGCGGCGTGGTCGAATGTTGCGAGGTGCACATTGGTGACCTTGGCCTTGAGCGCCGGCGTGACCGCAATCGCGTAACGACCAATGCAGCGCTCCGTATCCGGCTTCATGGCCAGCGCCCAATCCTTGCTGGAATGGCAGTTGATCAGGCGCCCCTTGAGCGGCGCCGACACCTCACCCCACGGGCTCGACGTGCAGATCGCGCCGCCCATCAACAGCAGATTGTCCAACGGCAGTTCCCGCGCGGTTTCAGGGCTGGCCAGCAGGCTCTTGACCAGAATCCGCGCGCCCAGGGAATGGCCGATCAGGTTGATACGCCGCACGTCCAGCGACTCAGCGTGCAGGTAGGCCGCCAGCTCCGGCAGCAAACTCTTGGCCACTTCGTCTACCCGAGCCTCGACACTTTTGTAGTGATCGAGGAAATAGGCAATCGCCTTGCCGACGCCAACAGTCGCCGCACCGACGCTGCCGCCGCCGAGCACCGCGCCGATCACGTCCTTGACGGGCGCGAACAGGTTTTCCAGGAAGTGCCCCGCCGGCCAGAACAGCATCAGGTTGGTAGAGCCTTCGATACCCGCCAGCTGCGCCTTGAAATTGCCCAGTTGTTGCCGATTGAAGAACGCCGAATACCCGTGAACATAGAGATTGAGCACATCCCCCTGAGGCTCGCCGCACATTACGAACGTGGGCTTGCGGGTGCGGTGCATTTCATCCCACTGGTGTTGCATGGGGCGGTGACTCCTGGTGACAAGGGTGGGCGATAGTAACAAAGCGAGGACCGCAGGGAGGTGAATCCTGACCGACGTGGCAACAGCAAAGGCCTCAGAACTGCGCCCCGGCCCTTGATTTAGCCAGGTAGAGCGCCGGAGAGTCCCCCAGGTTGCGCCGGAACACCGACGTGAACGCACTGGAACTGCTGAAACCCAACCCGAGCGCCACCTCGGTGATGGAAGCGCCATGGCTCAACCGCGCAGTGGCCTCCAGCAGGCAAACCTGCTGACGCCAGGACACAAACGTCATTCCCGTGCTTTCCTGGAAATGGCGGGTGAAGGTGCGTCGGCTCATATTCGACCACAGCGCCATCTCGTCGAGGGTGATTTTTTGCGTGGGCGCACCCAGAAAACGCTGACAGGCCCGCGCCAGCCGTGGCTCGCCAGGCAATGGCGCGCTGAGGGGCAATTGCGGCATGGCGCCGATTTCATCAATCAACAGCGTCAGCACGCAGCGATGCCTCTCACTGAGCGGCGCCGAGGGCTCAATAGCCAGCGCGGCCTCCAGCAAATGCCTGAGCAAAGGCGACACTTCAAACACCTGGCAGCGCGCCTGCAACCGTGCGCGCCTGACGGCATTGGCGTTCAAGTAGGTGTTGAGCATCACCACCTCCCCGCGCATCTGCATTTCATGGGGCACACCACCGGGCACCCAAATCGCCCGCTGGGGCGGCACTACCCAATTGCCGAGGTCGGTGAACATTTTCAGCGCACCCGCAGAGGCATAGGCGAACTGCCCGCGTGAATGGGTGTGCCGCTCAAAGACGGTGCCATTGGGGTATTCGCGCAGCGTTACCACGGCATCAGGACTGGTTGAATCAAAGTCTGGAATCATGGCCCGATTCTGTCAAAAGATGACCTGACATAGCAAGCGGGCCAACCGCGACCGCCCTAACATAAACGGCCTCAAAGAAGGGTAATGACCCGGGGAACATTCCATGCAGAAAAAACACCTGGCACTGGCCGTGCTCGTCACTCTGATGTGGGGGGTCAATTTCCCCGTCACCCAACTGGGCCTGCGCTCGGTCGACCCTTTTGTGCTGACCTGCATCCGCTTTACCTTGGCCGCCCTGCCACTGGTGTTTTTCATCAAGCGCCCTGCCGCCAACTTCGGCTACGTGGCCGCCTAGGGCTTTATCTTCGGGCTGGGCATGTGGGGCGTAATCAATTACGGAATTCAGATCGGTGTAAGCCCTGGTATCGCTTCATTGATCATTCAACTCAGCGTGTTCTTCACCATGGGCTGGGGCCTTGTGCTGTCCAGGGAGAGAGTCCGCAAGGCACAGATCGTCGGCGCCTTGCTGGCACTCAGCGGCCTGGCGGGCATCATTTGCACCCAGGAAGGCCATCACGCCGTCCTGGGTGTGATGTTGATCGTACTGAGCGCGCTGGCCTGGAGCATGGGCAACGTCATCATCAAGAAGTCCGGGGTCAAGGAGATCTTCGCGTTCATGGTGTGGGCCAGCCTGTTTCCGCCGATCCCGTTGTTTCTCACGGCCTGGCTGATGCACCGCAGTGCGCCCTTCGAAGACTTACAAAGCAGCCTCGACCTGACGGCGATGCTGTCTATCCTGTTCCAGGTGTACCTGGCCACGCACTTTGCCTACTGGGGCTGGAACTCGCTGCTCAAACGGTACCCAGTGTCCACAGTGGCGCCGCTGTCGTTGCTGATTCCGGTGTTCGGGATCAGCAGTTCAATGCTGATCCTCGGTGAGCGTATTTCCACGCCGAACCTGATCTCGATCGCGATCGTTATCGTTGGACTGGCGGTGGGTTTAGTTCCCTGCTATGGACGGCGAGTAAAAACTCAAAATAAATCTTCGGCCAGAATATCGTAGGTCACCGATCAGTTTTCGCAGGAATATGCTCAGCGACGTAATCAACCAGTTGGCTCAGGCTTTGCTCGAACGTCTGGTTAGCCGTATCGATGACCAAATCGGGGTTCAAGGGGTGCTGGTACGGTGAATCTATACCCGTGAAGTCGAGAATTTCTCGGGCCCGGGCCTTGCGATACAAGCCCTTGGGGTCACGTATCTCACACGTTGCAAGGTCCGCCGCAATATAAATTTCGTGGAAAGACGTGTTACTGGCTGCGGCACGAGCACGAGCGCGCCCCTCGCGATAGGGGGAGATAAACGCCGTGATGCAAATGATGCCCGCATCAGCAAACAGTGCCGCCACCTCACTGACCCGCCGGATGTTCTCTGTTCTATCGTCTTCCGAAAATCCAAGATTGGCGTTAAGTCCTCGGCGAACATTGTCTCCATCCAGCGTGTAGCAAGCATAGCCAGACCTGAGCATATGCGCCTCCAAGGCCATCGCCAAACTCGACTTTCCGGACGCAGAAAGGCCCGTAAACCAAATCACAGCGCCTTGTGCCCCCATGTAATGGGCGCGATCAGCCTGAGTAACGTGGTGACTGACAGGCGTAAGGGTAGAGGTATCGACAGGCAACTTCATAAGAGTGATCCCGCGTCTCCCAACGCACGAATTAGAACTCGCCAAGCGTACTGCTCAACATCGTTCGGTTGTGGAAAATAGCCCAGCGCACATCGGTCGTGAAGAGCTTGTGAGGCGATCATCCACCCACTTCTGCCAGGTAAGTGGATAAATATTCGCTCGGAAAAGAGTATCGTCCCAATCCGCTCAAACCGTAAATGATTTCCTCACGCCATTTCTCGAGGAATACCGTGGAGACCTGGCGTCTATCAACGCTAACCCCTACGGCGCGAAGCAATCGTCGGCTCCGCCTCGTGGAGTCGGGGTCGTTCTCAATGTAGTACGACAGAAAACTACGCTTTATCGAGTTCAAGTGAGGAAGCAGGAACTGCTCGGGTTTTCCCTGTTGATCTGCTGAAAGTACTTTTACAATTCGATTCAACACTCGCATGGCCTGAAGTTCATGGCCGGCCAGAGAACGGTTATGTTGAATGCTTTCTGGGGAGCGGGGCCTCAAGGTAAAGCCTGCGTGGCCCTCAATCATGTCGTAGAAACGATCGGGCTGGTCGCGTAATAACTCTACGGGAATCACCAGGACATTTGAGGCGCCAAATTGGGAAGCGTAAAGATCATAAAGCCTCGTGTAATTCAATAATTCGAGCAACATGGCATGCCAGCGTTCGGCAAATACACCCGGGTTTTCAGAGGCCCCCTCTTTTACCGCCTGATTGTAGTAGCTGTCCACAAACGACAGGGGGCTTCGCGTAACAATCAGCACTTTAGCGTCGGGCAACTCATGCTTCAACGCCGCAGCTACCAGGCTTTGGTACGCTTGGATTTCACGTGTCGTTACCGGTCTCGGAGCCCAGCCGCAGAGTTCTTCACTGCTCACGAAAACAGGCGCGTCAGTCCGTAGTTGGTGTGGCGCTATACTCGAATCCCCCGGCCCGCAAAGATAAACTTCCAGCGAAGCTGCGTGGACAATGTTCTGTGCGTAATTGTGCCATTGCAGCACCTGCACATCACCTCGTTGCTGTGCTGCGGCCTGTATATAGGTTGACGCTGACTTGGGGAGGCCAATATGAATCAGCTTCATTACATATCCTGTCGAGGTGCCACGAAATGATCGACGCCAATTAGAAATCCTGAAAGCCAGAAAAACACAACTGCCGCCAAACTTTGAAATGGCATTACCTTAGCGAACCAGCTGCCAGGAACTACCAACGAAAACGTATGCCCTACCAGAACTACAAAAGCGGCAAACGCACGTATCGTATTGAGCATGGCAGACTGACGAATGGTCAATCTATTACTTACAAAAAGCCTCCTTTTTTATTATTCATCAAAAAACCATCAAGACATTTCTGAATTTATTATTATGAAGAGATATACGCTTTTTTACCGTACTATTATGCGAGCCCGGCAGATTGCACTTGCACATAACCTGCACGCCCTCGCGCACGCGCGAAAATACCGTCACCCCAATGACAATGACGGATTTCTTAGACTTAACCGGCTTATGAAGTGTGGTTCCGTATGCCTGCCTGCTTGAGCATACGTACCGCAACATCCCAATCCTCGGGGGTATCAATATCAAGCGACTCGCGACTGTCCGTCATTACTAACGGCACAGTACCGGGGCCTACAAAGCGCTTCTGCTCACGGAGAACACTTGGTGCGATCAGGTAAATGGCACCGTTCAGCGTGAAAGCCGGTTCCAAGTCTTGAGAGCGCGTCGACAGGCGCTCCCAACCAAGGAAAGGCGTCATGGTGCTCCCCTCCAACCTGAAACACCAAGCTGGATGAGAGGTGACTGCAGTAACACTGACAACGGCGCAGGAAACATCCTGCTGATACTGCAATACCGCGCGCCGAATGGACTCTGCCGAACGAAAGGGAGAGGTTGGCTGAAGCAACATGACACCATCCACGGCCCCATGGACAGCTTCATATTCATCCAGCACCTGCACCACTACGTCAAAGCTGCCGGCGGTGTCCGTGGCCAAATGCGCAGGTCTCATACTGAGAACACTGCCACCAAACGTACGAGCAATATCCGCAATCGCCACATCATCCGTTGAGATCACGACATCGGTGACAACACCACTTTGCTGCGCAGCTTCAATAGTCCATGCAATCAATGGTCGGTCACCCAAAACTTTGATGTTCTTTCCGGGTAAACGTTTGGATCCGCCCCTTGCGGGTACGATTGCAAGGATTTTCATTTCAACGCCACAAAGTTGCTCAACATCGACAACCCCACCTTGCCGCTCTTTTCAGGATGAAATTGAGCCCCCCACACATTGTCGCGCCCGATGACAGCCGCCACGGCAGTATCGCCATACACGCAATCCGCAACGCGATGAGCGCTATCCTCGGGCACAGCCATGTAGGAGTGCACAAAATAGACGGCACTATTATGCGGCTCTATCGAGTCCAGCAAAGTTTCATTCCAAGAAGCGCGCCCTGCGGCACAAACCAGATTAGACCAACCGATATGAGGAATTTTCAGACGCGCACCGCTGTTATCAAGGGCTGGTATGGGTTCCACCTTACCTGGGATCAACCCCAAGCCGTTGATAAGACCGAACTCGTGACTGCAATCCAGCAACAGCTGCATTCCCAGGCAAATACCGAAAAGTGGCGCACCTGATGAAGCGTACTCTTTGATTGCCTGATCCATTCCGTTCGAAGACAACATCGTCATCGCGTTGGAAAATGCTCCCACACCAGGCAATAGAACCTTAGTGGCGTTCTGCAACGCATCGGGATCGGATACCAAGTTTACGGTAGCGCCGCAGTGCTCAAGCGCCCGGCGGACACTGAACAGGTTACCGACGCCATAATCAATAACAGTAACTACATTACTCATAGGTTCGAACCCGGATCCCGCCCGCAGAGGCTTCTGTTCGGATGTCAGCCAGCGATGCTCGCTTATGGTGAAGGATGTCAGCCATAGCGACTGCATCCGCCCCCACCCTGACCACCTCGACGGCATCCTGGGCTTTGCCCATGCCGCCGCTGGCAATAACAGGAATATTGACTGAATCGGTCACCGCCTGAACAAGCGCCAGATCGAAACCTTTGCGCGTTCCTTCACGATCGACAGAGGTCAGCAGAATCTCTCCGGCCCCCAGCGCCGCAGCCTTCTTTGCCCAGTCGACGACGTCAATACCGGTGCTTTCACGACCATTGTCGGTGAACACTTCCCAACGTTCCGGCGATACGCTTTTCGCCTCAATAGACAAAACCATGCATTGGCTGCCGAAGCGTCGAGCGATCTCAGTGATCAACTGTGGATTGCTGACCGCAGCGGTATTGACGGCGACCTTATCAGCACCACATCTGAGCAAATGAGCGACGTCGTCAGTAGACCGCACCCCTCCACCGACGGTCAGAGGAATGAAAACATTCTCTGCCGCCTGCTTGATCAACTCACTCAGGCTGTTGCGCCCATAAAGACTGGCAACGCAGTCCATATAGATCAACTCATCAATGCCCTGCTCGTAGTAGCGCAGAGCATGTTCGTTAGGGGAGCCGATGACGCGGAGCCCCTCAAGATGAATACCTTTAATGAGATTGGCACCTTTGACATCAAGGCGGGCAATCAGTCGCGTGTTACTCATTCAGCGCTGACCTGAGGATTCCAAGGCGTGTAACGCAGCTTCCACTCGCCATCAACCACATGCCACAGATGCGGAGAACGGAAACGGTCACAGGTTTCCAGGAATTCTTCACGGGTCATGCTGATGTAGTCCAGAAATTCCTTTTCGTAGCGCGATGGATATTCACCTTCATAACGCTGCATCAAGGCGATAGCTTCGTCCTTGTCGATGTGGTGGTTACGAATTTCCTGAGCGGAGTCCATCATCGAGCGGCCCACGCCAAATTTGATCCAGCGAGTGAAGTAGAAGAAACCATCCACCTTGTCATCAAGGCTGTTGTACTTGGAGTACGTACCTTCGGTACGAACAGGATTGGCTTCAAAGCCGGTATTTTCTACGGCGTAGTAGTAGGCTTCCTGCGGTACCCACTTCTTGTAGTAGCCCAGGTATTTGAAATCGATACCCTTACGTTCAAGCACTTCAGCAGGCATTGGCAGATAACTTTTCAGATCGACCAGTGGAACGCCTTCGTCCAGGTACTCGCCAATTTTCTTGCCGCCCAGATAAACATCGCGAACGTCTTTACCACCGAAATAATCCAGCGAAAAACCCTCGCTTTCCGCCACTTCATTGGCGGCAGCGTAGCTTGAGGTTTTATGGGAAATCTTTTCGCCGTATTCGCCTGGCATCTCCCCGTAGAAGATCAACGGAATATTCAGTTGCGCTGCCATTTTGGCAACGAACGTCTTCTGCCCCAAAATGAATGGCTGAAAAGGGTGCAGTAGGTTGATTGTCGCATTGCGGGTCAGCAAGCGGTGGATCTTGCCATTGGGGGTATACAGATAGTTATCGAAGCCACCGACATGCAACCACTGCTGGAAGTTTTTCCAACCGATATCTGTATACAGATGCGGTGACCAGGTCACGGTCAGAGGATTCATGCCGTATTTGTATTTCAGCAAGTGAGACTGCATCGCGCTGTCTTTACCACCACTGCCACCGACGATGCAGTCATAGGTGCCGTCGGACTTGCGATGTTGGTTGCACAACTCGACGAGTTCGCGCTCACGCTCATCCCAATCGATTTCGCCGTCTTCCTTGAGGATGTTGAAACGGCAAGCGTGACATACACCCTCTTCGTCAAAGCTCAAGGTTGTCTTGGTCGAGCCATGGCTGTGCGCGTACTCATTGCTCGACATCGGCTGCTGGTTCGACATGTTGCACTTCTTGCAGAACTTAACGTCGCGCGGCAACCCGTAATAAACTTCCAATTCACTTTTTGGCTTGCTGAACCTTGAAAGATCTATAGATGAACCCGGGGCAATTTTCAAAACCAATCTCCAATCACGAAATTATTTATTGAACAGTGTACTTGTACGTGCCAACAGCGAGTCGTTGGGTCTGCAATCGCTACCACCCCGCTTGCTGCACGCGCTCAAACAACATTGGTATATCGCTCTGACCCGCAGCAAACGAATCCATCGAGTACGACGGGGCCACACGCAGATACCAGCGCTTACGTGTCTTCGGTTTTTCGGCCATTCATTTAGGCCGGCATTTTTTGTATCTTCATTCGGATAATATTTCTTCCTTTCGCTCCACCTGGCCGAATCTGAAAACTGGCGAAATCATTGGAATGCGTCAGGCACAAAATCGCCGCGCAGCCCAACTCATGGGGTGCGAGCGAGGGCCTGACAGGCGCTTTTTCCCACAGATGTTGTTCAACTGAGCTCATGATTTTTTTGGCTGAACTTTGAATTTAGACTCATGGATCCGCATTGGAGAACTCACCACCAAATGCCCTGCTTGCAGGTCCCTGACCAACGTACTTCCCGCTGCCACGATGGCGCTCTCGCCAATACTAAGGCCTTGTATCGTGGTTGACCCCGCGCCTATAAAAGCACCGGCGGCCACTCTGACCCCACCGCATAGAACAGCCGCGGGAGCAATATGTACATGGCTTGCGATTATACAGTCGTGATCGATTCTGGCCCCGGTATTTATTATTGTGTTGGCTCCAACGACTGAATCGGGCTGAATCACGGCCCCAGCCATGACTTGAACGCCCGGCTCAAGCACCACAGTGGAGTCGATCCACGCAGCCGAATGCACGAGCGGTGGAAAACGAAAACCCTTGGCCGTCAACGCCAGAAATACCTGTATCCTACGATCATTGCCAACAATTTGTCCCAGGCCATTAGCAAGCGCAACTTGTGTCGGATCCAGCTCATCAAGCGCCTCATCCCCGCCCAACACTCTGACGCCACGCCAGAATTCGATACCGCTCTGTGCCAGAACAGGATCGCAGACCCCTTCCACGACCGCACCAACGGACTGAAGAAGTGCCAATAGCACCTTCGCGTGCCCTCCCGCGCCAAGAATGACAAATGGAAGCTGGAAGGCGTCGTGACCTGACCAAGTCATTCGATAATCTCACCGGCACGATAGTTGCGAGGAGCCACCACCCCGACACGCTGCCACAACTCAATCGCAGCCAAGCCACTGCCAGAACGCGCGGTAGTGAGATCGGCTCGGGAGAGTCTCTGCCCAGAAGTAATTTCGCGCGCAGCAACAACCTGCTGACGAGCAGCCTTGCGGGTATCCCACTCACTGGGTTGCGGCGACTTACCCGCTTTTCCGAGAGCCAGTTCCAACGCCCTTATCTGCCGCACCATTTCAGCGAGTTCAGAGGGTTCCAGCGATGCCTTGTGATCGGGACCCGGCATGGAGCGATTCAACGTGAAATGTTTTTCGATTACGGTTGCGCCACGGGCAACTGCGGCAACGGGTACGAGTAAACCCTCCGTATGGTCCGAGTACCCGACTTCAAGTCCGAATGCCTGTTTCAATGTATCCATGGCCCGAAGGTTAACTTCCGACATTGGCGTAGGATACTGCGAAGTACAGTGCAGCAGCGTGACATGACCAACCAATCGGCTGCTTGCCTCATCATCACTCCAGCACCGCCAAACCTCCTCCATATCCGCTGGCTCGGCCTCATTGCACAATGCGTGCGCAACAATGGCCAGACCTTGCTCGACCTCACTCAGTGTCGCCATGCCCGTCGACAGGATGAGCGCCTTCCCGGTCCTGGCAAACTGCCAAAGTAGCGGCCCGTTGGTCAACTCCCCTGAAGGAACCTTGAAAAATGGAATATCCAGCGAACACAGAAAATCCAGGCTATCGCTATCAAAGGCAGTGCTAATGAACTCAATGCCACGGGCGTTCGCATGGCTTTGCAAGTCTGCATGCCACGCGCGAGGCAGCTCTAGCTTTTGCAACATCGCCAACTGGCTTTCAGCCGCGTCGGTATTTTCCTGCTGGTACAACGCCTTGGGTGCACTTGCGCAAGCCAGTTTCCGCGGATCAAAAGTCTGGAACTTTACCGCATCTGCCCCAGCGCTCGCGGCCACGTCGACCAGTTCGAAAGCCAGCTCGCGTTCACCATTGTGGTTCACACCCGCTTCGGCAATAACGTACACAGCATCTTTTTTGGATAGTTTCATACGTCAACTCAAGTCATGAAATTTTTTGTGACTCAATAGATCACAAGTTTCAAGAACGGCCACAATAGCCTCGGCCACCTCACCCTGCCCGTACGGATTGGCTGTATCGCGGCAGGAATGGGCGAAAGGCTCACTAAGTGCCAACGCGAGCGTTGCGACGATAGAATCTTTATCGGCCGGGCAAGCCAGCACGGAGTCGGCGCAAAGCCGACCGGCCTGACGCATACCAATGTTGACGGTCGGCACACCAAAAGACGGCACTTCGATGATCCCACTGGAAGAGTTGCCGACGACAGCTGCAGAGCGCGCGACGACACTAAGGTAACGCCGAAAACCCAATGAAGGGATCGCCAATACCCGATCAGCGTGGCGAGCAGCAAATTGCTCAAGTAGTGGAATGATCGCGCGACCGCCATTATCGGCGTTCGGATAGGTAAGAATGACGCGATAATCCGCGAACTCCTCCAAGGCCAGCAACAAGGCGGTAAAACTCCTCACCGGGTCCTCTTCAAGCGCCGTAACAGGGTGATAAGTTACTAAAATGAGCGGCGAATCCACAGCAAATTGGAGGCTATCGCCTAGCTCTTGTGCCGTCATCAGTGGCGTGCGCTTGATGTGATCAAGCCCCACCGCTCCGACATTGAAAACCCGCTCGGGACTTTCACCCATCTGAATGACACGCTGCCGATAGGCCTCAGCTGCCACGAAATGCAGATATGACATTTTCGTGATCGCATGTCGAATGGCGTCATCATAGGCGCCTTCAGTCAGCTCACCTCCATGCAGATGAACAACCGGAATGCGCATGACCAAAGCAGCCTGAACAATACTCAGCGCCTCGAATCGATCACCCAGTACCACAAGCACCTCTGGACGCAGCCTGTCCAGAGCATCAGCAAATCCCAGGGTGCCCAAACCCATTGACTTCGCAACGCCTACGTCGGTGTTGGAAGATAGAAGCATCTCAACCTTGGAATCGATGACAAACCCATCCTGCTCGATTTGTCGCCAAGTATCACCAAACTCAGGGGAAAGGTGCATGCAACTGACGATGGTTTGCAGCTCCAGCAGGTCGCTGGCCTGAATGCATTTCATCAGCCAATAGAGCAGACCGTACTCAGCCCGAGTACCGGTAAATACGGCGACGCGACGCGTCATGAGCGCCCCGCAGGCGGCACACTGCTTGGCAGGTTGACGATACGCTCCTCCAACCAATGCGAGTTGGTGAGGTCACCCTTCAAGCAGTGCTCATAAGTCGGCAGGTGGTTCATCAATTTCCAGATGGGCCGGGTCATCACGCCACTATCGTTGGTTGCTTTCAAGAGCGCGTCACGCTGCGCCTTATCGTTGCAAACAACCGCGTTCAACCAGTAGTTGGATTTGCCATGCGCCGGCTCGGTGAAAAACTGCAAGTCCGTTCGCGCCAGCTCATGCTGATAATTCATAGCCAGCTTTCGTTTGGATACGAGGAACGCCTTCAATTGCTCCAACTGCGCACAACCCAGGGCTGCATTGAGGTTAGGCAATCTGTAGTTATAGCCAACTTCATCATGTACGTATTCGTAGGCATGAGGCTGTTTGGCAGTAGTTGTCAGATGCTTGGCTTTGGCGCCCAGCACCTCGTTGGTGAGCAGCATACCGCCACCGCCAGTTGTAATGATCTTGTTGCCATTGAAACTGAGTGTGCCAATTAGCCCGAATGTTCCGGTATGACGCTCCTTGTAAGTACTGCCCAGAGACTCTGCAGCATCCTCGACCAGGGCCAAGCCCCAACGATTACAGACTTCCATGAGGGCATCGAGCGCCACGGGATGGCCAAATGTATGCATTGGCAGGCAGACCCTGATCACTCGATGGTCATTGCGCAGGCGGCAAACGCCATCAGCGTCGATAAACGCTTCGGACTCAAGCCAGGCATCCAAGGCTAACGGCGAAAGCCCCAATGTATCGCGGTCGACATCAACGAAAACAGGTTGAGCGCCACAATAGGCAATAGCATTGCATGTAGCGACAAACGTCAGGGACTGAGTAATGACCAGATCACCCGGCTTCACTCCCGCCAACAGCAGGGCTATGTGCAACGCTGCCGTACCATTCACGGTTGCCACTGCACGCTCACTGCCTGTGTAAACCTGCATGTCGTTCTCGAAACGGTCTACAAAAGCACCTACGCTGGAGACGAAAGTCGATTCGATCGTTTCTGCTACATAGGTTTTCTCATTACCGGAAAACACTGGGGCATGCAACGGAATAAATTCATTTGTTCCGTATTGATCGCGTACAAACCGGACGATGGCTTCAAACATATCGAGCCTCAAACGTTATAAATATTGGCTTTATATTTGCTGAGATTTTGAGGCTGAGAGAACCACTCGACGGTCTTTTCCAAACCTTGACGAATCGAATACTCAGGCTCGAAACCAGTCAGGCCATGAATCTTGGAATTATCACACCACAAGCGGAAAACTTCGGACTTTTCGGGACGCAGGCGCTGGTCATCCGCCAGGAACTCCACATCGCTATTCATCAACTCCCGGATAAGATTGAGCGTATCACCCACCGAAATCTCAAAATTCGAACCAATGTTCACTGTTTCACCAATCGCTTTCTCGCAACGGGCCAATTCCAGGAAGCCTCGGCAAGTATCAGCGACGTAGTTGAAGTCGCGAGTAGGCGTTACATCACCCAGCTTGATTTGCTTTTGGCCAGCAGCAATCTGGCTGATAATCGTCGGGATAACTGCCCGAGCAGACTGGCGGGGTCCATAGGTGTTGAATGGCCGGGCAATGGTCAATGGGAGATCGAATGCGTTGAAAAAGCTCATTGCCATCGCATCAGCGCCAATTTTTGAAGCGCTGTATGGCGATTGTGCCTGAAGCGGGTGCTTTTCATCGATAGGCACATACTGGGCAGTACCGTAGACCTCACTGGTCGATGTATGGATAACGCGTTTTACACCGTTTTCCAATGCAGCCTGGCAAATATTCAAAGTACCTTTGACATTGGTGTCTACATAACTGTCTGGTGCGACATACGAATAAGGAATCGCAATCAAAGCTGCCAAATGAAAAACGATGTCAACGTCTTTGGTGATGTGCTTGCAATAGTGCGGGTCACGCACGTCGCCATTAAGCACCTCAATTCGAGACAGGCAGTCGACATCCTCCAACCAGCCCCAATAATTGAAAGAATTATACTGAGACAACGCCTTGACCTTATAACCCTCACGCACGAGGAGCTCGGTCAAATGCGAGCCAATGAACCCATCCGCGCCGGTTACTAAAACTGTAGTCATCATTCAGCCCTTAACGTACTTGCCCTGAAGCTCCAAGGCCCAAGGCACAAAAAAACCACTTACGCATGAATCCTGGAAACGGACCTTGCTTCAAAAAAATGCGACACACTCACCCGTGACCACACCGGACGCCTTAGAGATCGCCGATTAGCAGCGCGTGCGGCAAGGCCCCACTGGCGAACATCTTGCACCGAACCGCACAACTCATGCCATCACTACGCCAGGCAAAACTCAAGCAGCTACGATGCCACAGCTCGCCCTGTCACGCAGTCAAGCAAAGGTCTTTATAAAAATTCAAACAGGGAGTGCGTTCCCTCGCGTTACGTGAAGGAAGCTTTGCCAGAATCTATTGCGTGTCGCCTGAAAAGCGCTTGGCAAGAAATCGATGAGAATGCATCCCTGCACTAATCGGTGGAGCATACCAGCTCAAAGAGCGCTGAAAAACATCCCAAGGCTACTCTTATCACAAAAACAATCATTGATACTCGCAGCCCTCCACGCGACCGTGTCTGCCACTGATCACTCTTATTGACTTACCGGACCTCTCGTGTACGCTTACTTCGCCCCTGTTCGACAGCTGCGACTGCGCTACAGATCGGCCACTCAAAAGATTCGGAGCGATGTAGATACAGTAGACAGGGACGCTCTGCTCCGAGGTACTCCAGTCAGATTAGGAAGTCGAAAAGTGAAGGATTGGAGAGATACCGTAGTCTCGCCGAACACCCCGTTACGTGAGGCGATTGTTCGCATCGACGCCTGTGGAATGCAAATGGCATTGGTGCTGGATGATGACGAAAAGCTGGTTGGGCTACTCAGCGACGGTGACGTGCGCCGGGCAATTCTTAAGGAAGTCCACCTGGAGACGCCTGTTGCCGAGGTGATGAATAACGCGCCACAGACTGCCCACGCTGCATCGTCGAGTAGTGAGCAATTGAACCTGATGCGCCGAGGCGTTCTGCATCATCTGCCATTGCTGGATGACGAACAGCGTGTGGTAGGTTTAGCCACACTTGATGCCCTGACGGGAATACTTGAGCGACCCAACTGGGTGATATTGATGGCTGGAGGCTTGGGACAGCGGCTACGCCCTCTGACCGAGCACTGCCCAAAACCGATGCTGATGATTGCCGGAAAGCCCATTTTGGAGTGCATTCTGGAGAGTTTCATTGAGCAAGGTTTCCGCAATTTCTTTCTCTCCGTCAACTACCTTGCCGAGGTGGTGCGTAACCACTTTGGAGATGGCAGCAAATGGGGTGTGCGAATACGCTATCTTGAAGAAAACAAACGGCTAGGCACAGCAGGCGCCCTATCGCTGCTGTCCAAACGCCCAGAGCATCCTATTCTGGTAATGAATGGTGATCTGTTGACTCATGCGCGCTTCGACGACTTGCTGCAGTTTCATGAAGACCACAATGCCGAAGCCACAATGACGGTACGCGAGTATGACTTTCAGGTGCCCTACGGGGTGGTAAAGGTCGATGGCACAGCCATTACCGGCATTGATGAAAAACCGATACACAGCTTTTATGTCAATGCTGGAATCTATGCCATTTCACCCTCCGTGCTCGACCAGATTCCCGAGAGCACTTTTTATGATATGCCCACCATGTTCGAGGACTTGATCGCGGCCAACAGGGCCACTGCGGCATTTCCCCTGCGTGAGTACTGGCTCGATATTGGTCGCATCGAAGAATTCGAACGAGCACAACATGAATGGTCTGCGCAAAAAACCGACAGGCAGCCTGCAAACTAACGCCAAACAGTACAGTGAATTTTCCATGAAAAAAATGCTTTTGCTTCTGACCCTTCTGACCGCCACCGTCGGCAGCATTGCCGGATGCGATCAAACCTCCGACAAACAAGCACAGGCTCTCGGCAGGCCAGCCAAAGCCGCCCCCGCAGTAACCCTTGAAAATCAGGCGCTTGAACTTTCTCTGTCTTCTCCCGAGGGTGCTGCACAACTGGCCGCGAAGTCTCCGGAAACCGTTGCCGTCGCTGCAATGCAAGCTTCCGAAAAGGCGCTGTCTGAAATAAAGTCCTCGCCGGAGTCAGCAATGCTAAGGCTTAACGCCTACGTACAACTTGCCTCGGCTGCCTCGGCCGCAGCCCCACAGTCACAAGTTGCGAAAGACGCAGCCCAAAAGGCAACGAGCGCAAAATTGCGTGCCGCAGCAGCGATCAAGGACGCTAAGTAGATAGCAGCCTAGCAAAAAAGTGTTGAGGGCGGGCACCATGAGTGATCCGACTTCGTCGGCATAACGAGATTGTGCAAAAGAGCGAAAGGAACATTTAAAGGCCCGCACGCCGCAATTTTTGACGAAGAACTCCCGCTCTATTTTTTCAACCACATAACGACTTCATTAGCTTAGCGACGGAGATGTCAGGACGATGCACGCAACAAAAGGTGAGGAATGAAATTGGGCTCTCCACTCCCCGGCAAAAATGTGCTTTTTGTCGTAAACGAAGCCGGGGAGTTCGTCGAGCTTCGCCGTGTAGCGCTAGCTGCCAAGAAGGCTGGTTACGACGTCAGCTTCCTTTTCGTTCAAGCGGGCTATATCAACCTCAAGCCTGATCGTGCGTTTTGCCGCATGAACGGCTTCGGTGCCTACTATCCCGGGCGTCCGTTGAAGCGTTCTCTACTGTCGATAAAGTATGAAAATATCGCTAAGGAGCTTGAAAATGGTTATATCCCTCACTCCTTGGTGCAAAAGGGTATCCCCAAAGGTCGAGCATTCACATGGGCCGGCCTGATTCTGACAACAGTACTCAGCCCCTTTTTCAAGCTGCATGACTTCGCCACCCGCTCCAAGCAAAAGCGTGCGGAAAAAGCCAACAGCAAAAATTTCCAACCGTTTAATTACGCACGCCAGCTGTATAACGCCCTCAAGCCTTCGATGGTGGTTTTCGGCCAGGAATTCCCGGGGTCGGTAAATACCTTGCTGACGAAGATCTGCAACAAAGATAACGTCCCAACACTGATCGTCCCGTTCGCCGTAGGCACGGCCAAGGAAATGGTTGAAAGCCTCTCCGACAAACCGATGTACGAAGCAGACAGAAATATCCTTAACAAACTTGCAGCGTTTCTGTTTCCACACTGGGTTAACTACTACGCCTCGAAGAAGCTCCTTCGTCTGCCCGGCCAGCGCATATTTTTACTGGAAGCCTTCGGTTTCGCGCCGGAACACCCCTGGATCCCCAACAATAGCAACGTCACTTGCATAGCCGTCGAGAGCCCGGAAATGGAGCGTTACTATCGCCGCATGCGCTTCCCAGAGCAGCAATTGCGCTTGACAGGGGCGGCATACGACGATGTCATGCATGCTGCAAGAGAGTCGCAAACCGCCCGAGAGCGAATTTTCCGAAGACTGCGCCTCGACCCTACAAAGCCTTTGCTCGTCTGCGCCTGGCCGACAGACCAATACGGTTCACGCAGCATTCCAATGGAGTTCAAGGACTACAAAGCACTCTGCAAAGCTTGGGCTAAAGCCCTGGCGAGTGTCAGCCGCTTTACTGACTTCAATGTGATAATTCGCCCACACCCCGTTACCGATCCCGAGCTTTTGAGTGAAGTCCTCAGACCTTATCGCCTGCATCATCGGGTCACCGATATAGACACACTTGAACTCGTTCCGGCATGCGATCTGTTTGTCGCATGCGTGTCGTCAACTCTGCGCTGGGCGACAGCGTGTGGAATTCCAGCCATCAACTATGACTGCTACGACTACGGCTACACCGACTTCGATAACGCGAAAGGCCTTGTCACCACCAACCGCTACAGCGTCTTCCAATCGACCCTGGAGCAATTGACTGACAATAAGGAAGCATATGCCGAGGCGCGAGCCAACCAAGTTGAATGCGCTCATGAATGGGGCCTGCATGACGGTAAATCGATGGCGAGAATTATCGAGCTGTTCGACGAACTGACCGGTGCTCAGCCTCTCTCCCCCCCCCCAAGCAGAACCTGACCCTAATGAGTACCGAAGAAAAAATCCGCCCGCATCTCAAGGAAACGGTTGTCAATAATTCCCGCCGTTTCGACTTGCGCGGACTGATCAAAACCCTATGGGACTTTCGATTACTGTTGTGGGTATTCTGCAAGCGTGATCTTAAGGGACGTTATACACAGACGATATTCGGATTGGGCTGGGTCGTTCTGACCCCGCTCATTACCGTTGGCGTATTCGTTATCGTGTTTGGCATCATGGTGAAGGTGCCGACTGATGGTCTACCCACCATTATGTTTTACCTAGTGGCGGTCATACCCTGGTACGCCTTCATGAACGTCCTCAATCCCTCGGTTCAGATGATCGAAGGCAACGCCGGCCTGATCACCAAGGTCTACTTCCCTCGCCTGCTCATTGGCGGTGCGTACGCTGTAGGCGCGGCAGTTGACTTCCTGATCGCCTACACGTTACTGATCACGCCTTTCGCCATTATCTATGACGTCTGGACGATTCAATTGCTACTCATCATGCCGTTGCTACTCGCCTGTACACTCATGACGGGCCTCGGCATAGGCCTGATGCTCGCCCCTTTGAATGCCAAGTATCGTGACGTAAAACACTTGGTCCCGCTGGCATTACAACTTTTTTATTACTCAACTCCTGCTATTTACCCGGTCTCGGCCGTCCCTCCGTGGGCAAAACCCTGGTATGCGGTCAATCCGCTCTCTCTGGTGATTACCGGCTACCGTGACGCCATGCACGGGCACTGGCCCGCGCAATCCACCCTGCTTACGCTCATTGCCATTGCGGTGACTTGCTTCTCGGTTGGCGTGTTTATATTCCAGCACTTCGATAAAAATGTGGTAGATACCCTATGACATGGGCAATTCGTTGCGAGAACATTTCCAAACTTTACCGGATTGGCAAGTCGAACGTTACAGCTGCCGAAATGATCAATATGCGCATCCGGTGGATGCTCGGCCGAGTGATTAACCCGCTGCAAAAGTCGAAAAGCGCGAAACCTGTGGAAACCACTCACGAATCGCACACTATTCTTGACGCCATGCAGACCCAAGATGCGCCCGCCAACCACTTCTGGTCTCTAAAGGATGTGGACCTGGAGATAAAACAAGGCGATCGAGTCGGGATTATCGGTCCCAACGGCTGTGGCAAAAGTACACTGCTGAAAATCTTATCCAGAATCACTTCACCCTCGCATGGTGGATTTCGTTTCCGTGGGCGCCTGATCAGCCTGCTGGAAATCGGCACAGGGTTTCACGGCGATCTAAGCGGCCGCGAAAACATCTACCTCAACGGCTCGATCATGGGCATGAAGCCTCAGGAAATCAGTCGCCGCATCGAGGAAATCATCGAATTCTCGGAACTCGGCGAACTGATCGACACGCCAGTGAAACGCTATTCCTCAGGCATGTATGTGCGCCTCGCTTTTTCGGTGGCAGCCCACCTCGAATCCGAGATCCTTATCGTCGATGAAGTTTTGGCCGTAGGTGATGCCGCGTTCCAGAGACGCTGCACCGAAAAAATGCTTCAAGTTGCGGACCAGGGACGCACACTGCTGTTCGTCAGCCACGACATGGATGCCGTCAACCGCATTTGCAATAGAGCCGTACATATGGCTCACGGGCGGATCATCAACGACAGCAAGATCGAACTGCCAAAAAGCGTCGAGGACAAACTACTTTCCACCCAAAGCGTTTCAGACATCACCCGCTCGTATATACGCTCAGGCATTCAGCTAACACCGGCAGTCACTTGGGCAGAGGCCAGCGCACCGATGTTCGACGACTGCGTAAGACTCGACTCGATTATGGTGCTTGATCAAAACGGCAAACCGAGCCCGGAATTTGATGTGAAGGAAGAGTTTGTTATCGAGGTCAAGTTCACAGTGCTTGAGGCGAAATGGCCGATCAATGTCCATCTTCATCTGAAAGACCTGGCGGGTCATTATGTATTGGTGAGCATGGACAATTTGTACACCGGCACTGAAGTGCGGGCGGTGGGCCAACATATCGAGCGCTGCACTGTGAAGTCGCCGTTGCTCAATGTTGGGGACTATCGTGTCGATGTCGACCTTTGGCCTGGCGCTGAAATCGATCACCGCATCATCAAACAGGCCGTTATCAGCTTTACGGTTGCCGATGACAGTGAGCCGACCGGGGTTCGCGGGAACTGGCCCAACGCATGGCCCAACTGCATGGTGCGGCCTCACCTATCCTGGGACGTTGATACGCCCGTAAACCGTCCGGTGCGATAGTCAGTGGTCGTTGACAATACGCACACCCTTTCCCCAGTCTTCCAGGGGCAAGACGTGATTTTGATCTCGTCTCCACATCAACTTTTACATGCTCTCTGCGCGCTTCGATTCGATAGAGAAGCCAGGAACCTTGCAATAGAAAGCCCGGCCACTCTTGTGATGTGGTCCTATCAAGTAACAGACCACTCGCCAAACTCGCAAAGCAGGCAATTCTTTGATGCCGCACTCAAAGGTTTTCCGTTCATCACCGCAATGCTGCCATCACTAAAAGAGCGTAAAGGGCCATTATCAGCGTACCAAAAATTGTCAAAACGCTCAGCGTGGCTCAGGGATTATTTGAACATTGTTCCTGGAGAATGTGCAGCGTTCTATTACGCGCACGATGCTAGCTCGGAACATACTGCGCAGGTATTCATGCAGGCTCTATCGGCAAAACGAAATATTTGTTATGGCGACTCACCGGGATTTCTCTATCCGCCTACAAAGCCCCCTGCCCCGACCTTTGATTTCAGCCTTCGCGGGCTAAAGAATTTTTTTTGGTTCACCCGCGTGAACATCGCAGCGCAATGGATTGCAGCGGAGACGGCGTTGACCGTGATCGATTTTGATGATCTGGACCGGTCCCTTCCCCACCCTCACCACACCGTCATACCTAGCGAGATTCTCGTACAGACTCTCACTACGCTGAAGCGGTTTTTCACGCCTGCACTACGGCTTGAACAGGAAATCGGCGCCAGGTCGGAAACGGAACTCGCTTGGGTGCTCATCCTCAGCAATTTCACGAGCAGTAAACTGACAGTCGAGTCGGATGAACTCGAATTGTATGTCCAGATCTGCAGAAAGCACATAGTACCGGGTGGGACAATTTACATTAAAAGGCATGCGGGAACGCCTGCTGCATTCGTCACGCAGTTATTACGGCGTCTTGACGACTATAAAGCAGAAAAGCTTCCTGACCGCCTGGATTGCTTGCCTATTGAGTTCCTAAGTCAAGTACTCGAATCGTGCGGCATCATTTCCGTGTCGTCCGCATCAGCGCTGTTGAGCTTACTGAATGCTCCCCGTCTGATTCATGCACTCACTGCAGAAAATATTGACTCTTTCTTTCGCCCCCACCATAAAAAATATATGACTCTGGCAAACGAACAAATATTAAAAAAAACCAAACATGCCCAACCTGCACTTCCCCCCAACATCTTTAAGAACTGAATAATGCTCCGTCTCAATATAAAAAATGTTCCCTTCGTATTTATTACGATAATGACCGCTTTCGCTTTCCCAACGCTAGTGATTGCCCAACACGAAGAAAAAAACAACGTCACTACCCTCATTGAAAGCGTCCCCTACACTATCAGTAAGCCAGGAAACTATAAGCTGGAACGATCGCTGCAAAGTGATCGTAACGGCATTGAAATTCTCGCCAGCAACGTCATCATCGACCTCAATCAAAATACAATCAATGGCCCAACTGCAAGTGACAATATCGGATTTGGTATATTTTCCTTCGGCCAAAGTAACATAACTATAAAAAACGGCTTGATTCGCGGTTTTCAGTACGGCGTTTATCTTTCCGGATTTTCCGATCTCGCCACCGATTCTTCAACGCTGAAAGGGCGCAATCATTCAGTCAATAATATGGATGTTCGCTTTAGCACATTCAGGGGAATACGGGTTGAGGGCGAAAACTCAGTAATTTCTGACAATGTGATTTCAGACATTGGCGGAGACACTACCATTGAGAATGCATACGCCATGGGAATCGAAACTTATGGCAAAGAAATCCTCATTCAAAATAACAGCATTATGGAAGTAAGAGGTCAAGGAATTCAGGATATAGGTGAGGGCGTAGGGATTTCACTCTCCCGATATGGTGAAGGCAGCGTCGTGGACAATAACAGAATAGCCAATCGAGAGTTTGAAATAAGCAGCAGCTCTCCCGCCTGGCAAAACAGATCGAGGTCAACATACGGCATATGGGTAGGCGGTGATGGCGTCCAAGATATTGTCATCAGCAACAACACAATAAACAACTTTAAACAGGGCATAACTTTCAAACGATCTGAATCGGGCTCTTTCTCTGGCAACCGGGTTACCAATGCATTTATTCCTTATTACCTTCCTGAAAATCAAGAGAGAATAAGAGTCGTAGATCTAGGAGGCAATACATCAGATGAACAAACCCTTGAGTTGAAGCCTGGGCGGGCAACACCGGGCCAGATCGAAACGGTGGAGCCTCCTTACCTTACCTATCTTTCTCCTCTGCATCGCCACTCCAACCCTGCCTTTCTTCCTAGGCCAAACCCTACCAATGGCGACGATATCATCATCGGAATTGGTGAGCGGAACATGGTCGATTATTGGTCCCCGATCGACCCGAGCAAACCCGATAGCCCCGTATTTATTGACCTGATGGCAGGACGAGCGTCCGGTGGCGGTGGCAACGACCGCCTGATCAACATTCGTGGCGCCCAAGGCTCCTCATACGACGACATCATCCTCGGCGACGACCACGACAACTTACTGGCTGGTGGAAGTGGCAACGATCGTATTGAAGGCATGGAGGGTAATGACTATCTCTACGGCGATGACGGAAACGACGTACTGTTTGGCGGCCCTGGGGATGATGTCCTTGATGGCGGTGACGGTAACGATATTCTTTGGGGTGGCCCGGGCGCTGATACTTTCATTTTCTGGAAAGGCAGCGGCGGCGGAGAAACTATCATTGGAGACTTTTCAGGCAGTGTGGGTGAGCAAGATAAAATCGACCTTGCGGGCATTTTAGCCACCTTCGAAGACGTACTGGATGCGTCCGCAGAGGTGGGTGATGACCTGCTTATCACGCTGAACGCAGATGACTCAATCTTACTGCTCAATATGAAGAAAGAGGAACTCACGCCTAGTGACTTCATTTTCTAGCATATATACATCAGGCGCTTGCCAGCAGGCTCGCGCCGCCTGTCCCTATACACGACGCATAATTACCGCGACTACCAAACCGAGATTCCCCATCAGCGTCTGACGATATACTCCCGAGCCTATAAAACCCAAAACACGTCCAAAAAACCTATTCTTCCTTGCCTCAGAAAAACGCTCAAGAGTATTTCTGTTGTCCTCTGTAAACCGATGACTGATTGCCTGCAACGAAACAATATTGTTATCAATCCAACGCTGATAACGTCCACGCCACAGCTCCTTTGCACGCTTACTATTATTGCGAAATCCACGATTTGTACCAATGCAATTCAAGCTGTGCTGGCGATAACGTACCGTGGGCGTTGCATCATAGTAAATTCGACCATTACAGCCGCTGACAATCATGTATGCCCACCAGTCGTGAGACGCCACGGGCACACTATCACCGGCCTCACGGATCAGATCCATCAGTGCCTGATTGAAAACCATTGTATTTCCACCTGCAATATTTTGAACGAGTGCGTTCTGAAATGTTGCTGGCTTTGAAAAAAAGGAGGAAAGCCCTATACTTTGGCCATACTCATCAATTAGTTCTGTGCGAGAACAATAGAGCGCCGGCACAGAACTATCACCACTGGCAAGTCGATCTACCGCTATCTGGAGTTTATTTTCATTCCAAATATCGTCCTGATCACACCAAGCATAATAGTCGGCTTTTACATTGGCGCGACAACTAACAGATAAAAAGTTCCTGGCAAACCCTTCTACGGGACCGTCAGTCAGCTCAATACACTCATATCCCAAACGCTCGACATGGGCTGCGACAATAGTTCGCGTAGAATCACTTGAGCCATCATCAGAAACATAGATCTTAAAATTCTGATGGGTCTGACGAGAAATTGAAGCTATTTGCTCTTCAATAAAGCGCTCACCATCTCGTGTGCACATTAATACGGCAACAGAAGCACTAGCAGCCAAGTCCACACCATCCATTGGCAAAAAATTGGAGTCTAAACCCTTTGAAATCCTGTCTACGGTCACGTTTCGCAAACCCCCTAAATCTAAGTATCAGCTCCGACAGCAATAAAATTTAGCGCCTCACAAAAAATGAGAATACTTTCGAGCTATTTTTCGCCGTAAACGTCAAATTGGCCATGCCCACAAAGCGCTACTATCGCGTATCAGAAAAATCTGATCTCGAATTAGCATTTTCCACGGCAACTGTAGGATTGTCTATCCTAGTGCGATTAAAAATTGACTTTCTAACACATTGCAAATTGCCACTAGTCGAGTACTCATCAGCTGCCGCGGATGAAATATTTGGCAGATATGACAGCAGACCTTCTAAGAAGAAAGAACATCCGCCCTTCCGAAACTCATGATTTGAATGCGGTTGGAACTTTTCTCGCTTCCTGTGAATGAGATTTTCAGCCCACGTTCATTGACATTCACCGCAAAAACACAATTTTCAAAATGTAAAAAGCGCTCTAATACCCGCCTGTTGAATGGTTTTGAATATCCTGGAGTTCGCAATGCCCCATGAAGGCAACCTGTTACAAGCAGCCGTGGTGTTCCTCCTCGCGGCGGTGCTGACCGTGCCCCTGGCCAAGCGCCTGCAGTTGGGCGCGGTGTTGGGCTATCTGTTTGCCGGTGTGATCATCGGCCCGTCGGTGCTGGGCCTGATAGGCAACCCGCAGAGCGTGGCGCAGTTTTCGGAGTTGGGGGTGGTGTTGCTGCTGTTCATCATCGGCCTGGAACTGTCGCCCAAGCGCTTATGGGTGATGCGCAAATCGGTATTTGGCGTTGGCCTGGCCCAGGTGCTGCTGACCGGAATGGTGATGGGCGCGGTGGCGCTCTGGGTATTTGGGCAGGCCTGGAACAGCGCCATCGTGCTGGGCCTGGGCCTGGCGCTGTCGTCCACCGCGTTTGGCCTGCAAAGCCTGGCCGAGCGTAAGGAGCTGAACCAGCCCCACGGGCGCCTGGCGTTTGCCATCCTGCTGTTCCAGGACATCGCGGCCATCCCGCTGATTGCCATGGTGCCGTTGCTGGCCGGCAGTGATCACCCGACCACCGAAGCCCAGGGCCTGCAGCACGTTTTGCAGATCCTCGGCAGCATCGCCGTGGTGATCATCGGCGGGCGCTACCTGCTGCGGCCGGTATTTCGCATCGTTGCCAAGACCGGCCTGCGCGAAGTGTCCACCGCCACCGCGTTGCTGGTGGTGATCGGTACGGCCTGGCTGATGGAGCTGGTGGGCGTGTCCATGGCTCTCGGCGCCTTCCTCGCCGGTCTGCTGCTGGCGGACTCCGAATACCGCCACGAACTGGAATCCCAGATCGAACCGTTCAAGGGCCTGCTGCTGGGGCTGTTCTTTATCAGCGTGGGCATGGGCGCCAACCTCAGCCTGTTGGTCAGTTCGCCCCTGGTGGTGATTGGCCTGACCCTGCTGCTGATCGGCCTCAAGCTGCCGCTGCTCTACGCCGTGGCCCGGCTGGTGGGCGACCTTAATCGCGAAAGCGCCCTGCGCCTGGGCGTAGTACTGGCCGCCGGCGGTGAATTCGCCTTCGTGGTGTTCAAGATCGGCCGCGACCAGGGCCTGTTCGAACCCCACCTGTACGACATCCTGGTGCTGACCATCACCCTGTCCATGGCGGTAACACCGCTGTTGTTGCTGGTGTGCCCGAAGCTGTTCAAGCCCAAGCTCAAGCCGGTGGAAGTGCCCGAGGAATACCGCGCCATCGAAAGCGATGCGCCGCGCGTAGTGATCGCCGGCATGGGCCGTATGGGCCAGATCGTGGCGCGGATCCTGCGCGCCCAGAACATCTCGTTCATCGCCCTCGACACCTCGGTGGAAACCATCGAACTGACCCGCAGCTTCGGCGGCATGCCGGTGTTCTATGGCGACCCGCAACGCCCCGAGATCCTGCACGCGGCCAAGGTCGACCAGGCGGAGTTCTTTGTGATCGCCATGGATGACCCGGAGATCAACATCAAGACCGCCGAGCTGGTGCGCAGCCTCTACCCGCACATGAAAATCATCGCCCGCGCACGTAACCGCCAGCACGTACATCGCCTGGTGGACCTCGACGCCTCGCCGGTTCGCGAAACCTTCTATTCCAGCCTGGAAATGAGCCGCCGCACCCTGGTCGGCCTGGGCCTGAGCCAGGCCCAGGCCGATGCGCGCATCACCCGGTTCAAGAACCACGACCTGCAAGTCCTCGCCGCCCAGCACGCGGTATACGACGACGCCGCCAAAGTGATGCAAACCGCCCAGGAAGCCCGTACAGAGTTGGCGCGGCTGTTTGAGATGGACAGACTTGAGGAAGAGTCCGACAAGGCGTGAGGATGGAGATGAACGATATTGAGAATTTTCTGACAGAATGTTCCGCAATTTCGTTCATCCCTGGAGCGTTTCATGGCCACTTTCACCAAGACCGCCGCCCTGCTGGCCCTTGCGCTTACCGCCGGCAGCGTATTCGCCGCTGCGAAGCCGACCACGCAGACCATCTCCACCCTGGGCGGCAAGTTCACCTTCAGCCTGCCCAAGGCCTACACCGCCGACACCCTGCCGGCGGGCAAGGCCGAGGATGGCACTGCCGACACCCAGGGCACGATGTACGCCAACCAGACCACGAAAAGTGTGGTGATCGTCGCCGAAACCGTGCGTAACGACGGCGTAACCATCAAAGACAACGACCCGCAGTTCCTCGACGGCGCAGTGGCCGGTTTCGTCAAGGACCAGAGCACCGTCCTCCCCGACTTCAAGAAGCAAAGTGAGAAGAAACTGACCTTAAAGGGCATCGGCCTGCGCCAGGTGGACAGCACCGCCACCCAGGGCGGCGGCAAAACCTTGAACTCCACGTTCCTGGGCGGTTCGGGCAATCACCTGCTGGTGATCCAGGCGATCTCACGGGCGGATGATGCAAAAGGACATGCTGAACTGGTGAAGCAGATCACTGGCGGCAAGTAACCCATAGTCCTGATAACACCAATCAAGGTGGGAGGGGGCTTGCCCCCGATAGCCTATGTACACCGACAAACCGCCATCGGAGGCAAGCCTCCTCCCACATTTGAACTGAGTACACCCAACGAGGCTTGGTCATCTGCCAGACCGTCACGGTATCAAGCCGCCTCCCACCTTTATTCAGCGCGCTCACTTCAAATTCGTTTCCAGCCAGGCCTTCAAGTCCTGCACTTCCGCCTCGCTGACCGTGTGGTTCATCCCCGCATAACCATGAAACTCCGGCTTCAACCCCAGCCCCACCAATACCTCGTTCGCCCGCGTCGCCGACGCATAGGGCAGTGCCTGGTCAAGGGTACCGTGGCCAATAAAAATCGCCAGCCCGCCCAATCGCTCATCCGGCTTCAGTTCTGCCTTGAGCACGGGCAGCAGGCTACCGCTCAACGCCGCAATACCGCGCACCAACGTGGGATCACGTAACGCCACCTCGTAGGACATGATCGCGCCCTGGCTGAAACCCACCAGGAACACCCGATCAGGTCGGGTGTGGTACTTGGCGGTGGCCTTGGCCACAAAGTCGTTGATCAGCGCAGCGCTGCTCTGCAAATCGGCCGTCACACCATCGTAATCACCGTTACCCGGTGTCTTGGTAAACCAGCGAAACCCGCTGGGCTGCACCGGCATCGGCGCCCGCACCGACAGGTAGGTCCAGGTGGACGGCAACGCGTCCTTGATGCCAAACAGGTCTTGCTCGTCACTGCCAAACCCGTGCAAAAAGATCACCAGGGGCTGGTTGCGTGCATCGCCCTGGGTCTGCTCCAGGTACGACAGCGGCAAATCGGTGTGCAGTTCCGCATCGGCCTGAGCGACACTGGCCACCAGGGCAAGCACGAGGGCGAACAGTTTAAGCATGGGACGTTACCTCAAGGTTTGCGCAGTAAATACGTGTCCATGATCCAGCCATTGGCCAGACGCGCGGCCTTGCGCACCCGTTCGATCTCTTCAGCCACGTCGCTGACTTTGCCGCTGATCAGGATTTCATCGGGCGTGCCCAGGTAGGCGCCCCAGTAAATATCCAGATCCTGATCTGCCACCGAGCGGTAGGAATCTTCGGCATCCAGCATGACCACCAAGGTGTCGGCATCGCTGGCCTGCCCCGCCGCCAACCGGCGTCCCGTGGTGATTTCAACGGACTTGCCGATGCGGTTCAACGCCACCTTATGCTGGGCCGCCAGGGCCTGCACGCTGGTGATGCCGGGGATCACTTCGAATTCGAACGCGCAACGGCCGCTGGCCAGAATCGCCTGCAGGATACGAATGGTGCTGTCGTACAACGCCGGGTCGCCCCAGGCCAGGAACGCGCCGACTTCACCGTCAGCCATTTCCTCATTGATCATGCGCTCGAAGGTGGCCTGCTTGTCACGGTTGAGGTCCTGCACCGCTGTGGTGTAGTCGATTTCACCGCGTACACGCTCGGGGCAGTCGGCCTCGACAAACCGGTAGCCGGGCTCGGTGATATAGGTCTCGCAGATTTCGCGGCGCAGGTCGATCAGCTTGTCTTTGCTCTGGCCCTTGTCCATCAGGAAAAACACGTCGGTGCGGTTCAGCGCCTTCACGGCCTGCATCGTGATGTAGTCAGGGTTGCCGGCGCCAATGCCGATGATCAGGATGCGTTTCATGGGTTGCTCTCATTGCGGGGCGTGGATTTTGCCATGATCCCGCGCCTGGGCGTGAGTTTCCAGGCGCAGGCGCCACACCGTGTTGAAGCGCAGCTCGGTGGCGGACAGCGGTTCGACGTCGATCTGGTAGAACATCGACACCGGACATTGCATGACCTGCAACAGCGCGGCGCGGATCACAAACGGGTGAGTGACGGCCACGACATGACCCGGCTGGCTTTCGAGGGATTGCATCCACCGTGCCACCCGCGTGCAGAGCTGATCGACCGATTCACCGCCGTGGGGCGCGCAGGTGCTGTCGGTGAGCCATGCACTCAGTTCATCGGGCTTCACTTGCGTGATGTCCAGGCCTTTCCAACGACCCAAATCAGCATCACGCAGGGCCGCTTCGACCACCGGATCAGCGCCGAACAACCCCGCCGTCTGCAGGGCTCGGGCTTCAGGCCCGCACAGCAGGCGTGGGCTTTTCCTGTAAAGACCGGCCAGGGACAACGCCGCGCCTTGCCAGTCCATGGTCACCGGCTCGTCATCGGCAAAACGCGCGTGTTTTTGATACGCAGTGGCCGCATGGCAGATAAGGGTTAAACGGGTGGCCTGCACGCAGATCGCTCCAACGAGGTAAGGCCAGCAAGCCTGGCCCAGTTGTCGCTGCGACGCAACGCTAATCAAACCACTCCCGCCGCCCCTCGAACGTGCTGACGATCAACGCCACAATCATCTGCACCGCCTCGGGGTGGCTCACCTGGGCATTCACCGCCAGCCACACCTGGCGCTGCATGCTTTCGGCCAACAAACCCGGTAACGCCACCAGCCCGCGGTCGAAGCTGCTCATGTAGTGCGGCAGCAAACCGATACACGCACCGCAGCGGATCATCTCCAGCATCAATGAATAGGCATGCACCTGCACCACGGCGGCCAGGCGCTGCTCCACCACCTGGTTCCATGGCTGCAAGACGTCGACCTGGGCGTCGGGTTGCCATTGCACCAGCATGTAGTCAGCCAGGTCTTCCACGCTGTCCGGGCGCGTGGTCAGCCGCGAGTAGCGCTTGGCGATGTGCGGCAAATAGTGCAGGCGCGCCAGGGCCCTTGGCGGTTCGGTGACAAAGCCCGGGCCGGGCACCGGGCTGTCGCTGTCCGCCAGCCACACCACCACATCCACGTCCACCGCTTGCAGGGACAATTGGCTGTCGATGGAGATGATTTCCAGGCGCACGCTGGCGTTGCGGCGCAGCAAGGCGATCAGGTCGCGGCCGAGGATGTCATGCAGGATCGGCTCGGCCACCGCCACGCGGATCAGCGGCTGTTCCACCACCGGCAGGCGCCGCTCATGGGCCAGGGCGATCAGTTGCGCTTGTAATTGCTGGCCGTCGCGACTCAGAACCAGGCCGTTGCCCTGATAGCTGAACAACGAATGGCACAGGTGTGCTTCCAGCTGCGCCAGGCGCTTGCGCAGCAGCGTCGCCTTGATATTCAGGCTGCGCGCGGCCTGCATGAAGCAACCGCAGCGCGCACTTACCAGAAAGTAGCGCGCCACCTGCGGGTCGATTTCATGGGCCAGGGCCAGCCAATGGCTGCGCGGCTCGGCCACTGCGCGATAGGCGGCAGGGCCCTGAAGGTTGGACGGTTCCAGTAATGCCATAGGAGACTCCCTGTCTTGTTGGTCTATGCATCCAATGCGGGTTGACGCGCGTTACTCCAACACTTTGTTCAGCTCGGTACCGTCGATGCTCAAGGTCGCGGTGTTGAGCATGCCCTCCAGGTAGGCCTTGGCGATCTGCTCCTGACGCTGGGCACGCAAGGCCTGGGTCAAGCGTTCACGCAATTCATCAAGGGTTGCCGTACGCGCCGGTTGTTGGCCGATCAACTTGAGCACATGGAACCCCGCCGGGCTCTGCACCACGTCCGACACCGCACCGACCTTGAGTCGCGACACCGCCTCGCGCACTTGCGGCACCAGTTGCTGCAACGGCTGCATCCCCGAATCACCTCCGCGCGCGGCGCTGTCCGGGTCCTGGGAAAACTGCGTGGCCAAGGCTGCGAAATCTCCCGGTGCGGCCTGGGCCTTACGGCTCAACTCCTGGGCCTGACGGCGCACGGCGTCGAGGGCTTGCGGCTCGTTTACCGCGAGGAAAATCTGGCTCACCCGGTACAACGGCGGCGTCACCCATTGCGCCTTGCCGCTGTCGTAGGCCTGTTGCAACTCGGCAGCGCTGGGGTAATCGGCCGGGACTTGGCTGACCGACAGCATGTAGTCGCGAAACACGATTTGCTCGGTGGCGGCGCGGGTCTGTTGCTCCACCTCCGGGCGCTGGCGCCAGCCCTGGGCGTCGGCCTGTTCGAGCACGGCTTTTTGCGCCAGGCGCGAGCGGATCCAGGTTTCCAGGGCGCCGCGATTGCCGCGCAATTGCTCACGGGATTCGGCTGGCAGGCTGGCGAGCACGTTTTTCAGTTCCGCCAGGTCGATCTGCTGGTTACCCAGGCGCGCCACCGCCGGCCCGGTTGACGCCGGGTTGATCACCGGCGCCGGTTGTTGCGCCGCCACCGGGTCGCTACCGGGTCGCAGGCTCAACGCCACAGCCACCACCAGCACGGCCAGCGCACCCGCGCCGACCATCAGTGTCGGCTTTTTCACAGGACAGGCGCCTCTTCCCCAACCGCTGCGGCCTGCAACTGCGCCGCGTGCTGGCTGTACTCACGCAGATAAACAATGAATTCCTGCAACAGACGGTCCCACAGTTCCAACTGACTGCGCAGGTGCGTGGCGCCGACGCCGGCCACCACCACGTCCATTTCCATCAACAGGAATTCACCCTGCACCGACAACCGCGCAAAGCGGCGCGAGGCGTTCCACACCTGGGCCAGGCCTTCAGGCAACTCGCCCTGGACCCGCAACGCGCAGCTGTACGTGAAGTCCACATAGCTGCCCTGTTCGGCCGTCGGGTTGCCGAAGCGCACGGCAAAACCGATGCCCTGGCTGGCGCTGAGCAACTGCACGATGCCATTTTGCTCGCTCTGGTTGACCCGGTAACCGGCTTCCTGCAACAGCTCGGTGAGGCTCTGGACGCTAACGCTGGTGATCAATTCGCTCATGGTCTGTTCTTCCTTGTCGATCAGTGGGTGACGCCCGCCTGGGGCGCATCAAAACGGCTCTTGTACAAATCGTCGCCAAAACCCTGGGCCAGTTCTTCGAACTTGACCCGCGTGCTGCTGGCGAAAGGCTGGCGGATACTCATCACCTGGGCCACATCGATTTTTTCGTAGGCGGTGAGCAACTGCTGGGCCACGCCGTACATCTGTTGATTCTTGACTGAACATTGCTGCACTTGTGTGTCACGCTCGCCCAATTGCGCCTGCAAACGGGCGCGCTCGGCCTCCTTGCCCTTGGCCAGCACCAGCAACTCGTCATAGGCCTTCTTGAACTTGCCGATCTGCTCGTTGCTCGCATTCACCTGGGCTTGCGCCTGGCTGTGCAGGTTTTGTTGCTGGCCGGCCAGTTGCTCGGCCACGCCACGGGCCTTTTCCAGCTCGGCGGTCAGTTGCTTGATCTGTGCCTGGGCCTGCCTGGCCTGGGTTTCAGCAGCGATGCGTGCGGCACTGGCCTGGGCCTGCTCGCTTTGCAACGCCTGCAATTGCTGGGTGGTGCTGCGCAGTTGGGTACGCAGACGCTCCTCCATGCCTTCGGCGCAAGCGCCGCTGGCGACAAACAACAACAGCAGCCCGCAGATTCGCGTGTTCATGTGGCATCTCCGTGCGCATCAAAAGCGCGTGTTGAGTTCCAGTTGCATCACATCCACTTCAAACGGCTGGCCATACACTTCGGACGCGCTCAACCAACGTGCGCTGGCGTAGATGTTCTTTTCGATGCCGTAGTTGGCGCCAATGAAGTAACCCTTGGCGTTGGTGCCGCCCAGGTGAAACGAGGAGTCATTGAAGCCGTCAGGCAAGGCGTCAGGCTGGATGTACTTGTAGCCGGCCAGCACGTTCCAGTCGCCACGCTTGCGCATCTCCAGCGCGCTGCCCAGGGTGAACGAGACCATCAAGGCATTGCCGCCACTTTCAAACTGGCCGTCGCTGTTGAGGTTGTTGACGATCTGGCCTTCGCTGCGCTTGAGCATTTCGCCCTTGTCGTAGGCCAGGTTGTGGATGAAGTTGCCCTGGCTGCGCAGCTTCAAGTCACTGGGCAACTCGCTGTCCCAGACGGCGTTGAGGTCCAGCACGTTGAATTTGGAGGCCAGGCCGACGTATTGCGGCTCCGGCGTGAGGCCAGGGGTGGCCGGGTTGGGCGTAATGTTGCGCAGGTTGAACACGCTGTTGCCCTTTTGCATGAAGGCCACGCGCGAGCCGTCTGTGTCGCAGCCGGGCTGACCTTGCCACGGTTTGCAAGGGCTGGAACGCTCGCCTTCGATGTCCTGGAACTGGTAGTAGGCAGCGGCAAGCTTGAGTTTGTTGCTGCGGTTGATCTTCCAGTCCGCACCAATCTGCCCGCCAAACAACCATTTGGTGTCGCTGTCTTGCTTGTCCACACCGTTGCTGCTGGCAGTGTCGGAGGTGTACTCGACCGGGAACGCGCCAAGGGTGCCGAACAGGCCCCACTCGCTGTTGAGGCTGTGATTGAAAATCGCCGCCACGCCATCGAAGTTGAGGTCGTTGGAATACATCATGTCGCTGGAATAAAACGGGTTGCCGATGCGCCCGCCGGTCAGTGTCACCGCGTCAGAGGCTTTCCAGCTCAGGTAACCCTGGTCGAGCCAGATGTCTTTCTTGCCGAACCCACCGCCCAGGGTCTGGGTGGTGGACACCGGGTTGTTGTCCGAACCGGTACCCAGGCGAATACCGGCGGTCCATTCCGGCGAAATCACCGCTTTCATGCCCAGGCGGGCGCGCAGGCGGAACAGGTTTTCGCGGTCCTCGCGGGTGTTGAGCAACGGCGGGAACCGCGTATTGGTGCCGGGGTTGACGTCATACGGGCCCGAATCGTTGAGCTTGGCGTAGTCGGTGATGGTGTCGTCGTTCTTGCCCGAAAAGTACCGCGACTCGTCGCGCAGACGGATATCGCCATCAAAACTCACCCGTGACACCCAGTCCGGGAAGGTGTTGGGTTGCGCCCAGTTTTCCTGCTTGGCGGTGGCCATGACTTCAGCCTTCACCTGGTCGCGGATCTGGTCACGTACCGCTTGCGGCACGTACTGCACGCGCACATCGCCCGGCGCTGCAGCCGGGCCGCTGGCAACCACCGGCGCCGCATTGGCCTGGCGTGCCTGCAAGGCTTCCTTTTCGGCCTGGGCAATCAAGCCGTTGGCGGTGTCCTGGGTCAGCACGCCCTGCTGCACCAGCAGGCGGATCAGGTTGATGGTGACGTTTTCCGAAGGGGCAACCGGGGCTGCCGCCGCCTGGCCGACCAGGGTCGCGATGACCATGCCAACCGCCAGGGTCAGTCGATTCACGGGGGAAATCATGTGTACGCAACTCCTGTAAAAAACCGTTGAAAAAGAATTCGTTCAATCCGGGCGTCGGCCCTTGAGGGACAGGCGTACCGGCATCGTCACCGAGGCCGGCACCCGTTGTGTGGCATGGGGCGCACGCAAGGCGGCCAGGACCTGAGCGTCGGTGTCCGCATCGCCGCTGGACTTGGCCAACTGCGCACGGGTGACCTCGCCTTCGGCGTTCAGCCACAAGTCCGCCTGCACCGTGTAAGCCTTTTTGCGTAACTCCGGGTCTTCGCGCAGCAAGCGTTGAAACACTCCGGCCAGGTACTGCTTGTAAGTACCCGCGCCAAGGCCACCGCCGCCGGAACCGGCCATGCCGCCGCCCTTGCCTGCACCGATGTTGAAACCGTCGTTGCCCGACTGGGCATCGCCATCGATCTGCATCGGGTTGGCCAAATCATCGGCCGGTGACGGTGGTGCTTCTTCGGCTGGCTTGACCTCTTCCGGCTCGGGAGTGGGCACCGGTTCCGGTACTTTCTCTTCCACCTGAGGCTCGGGTTCCTTGGGCTTTTCCGGGGGCGGTGGCGGCGGTGGCGGCAACGGAATAATCGTCGGCACCTTCGGCGCTTCACGGCGTACGCCACTCATGTCATTGGCCCACTGCCATAAAAACCAGGCCGCCACGGCCGCCAGCAGCAGGCCAGCGCCCCACTTCAGCGGGCGCAGCGGTGGCGTTTTCTTGACCGGCAACGACGAGATCGGGATCTGTGCGGTCATGACTCAGCCCTGGCTCGGTTTGCCGGTGACCAGCCCGACCTGGGACAGCTCCAGCCGGCGCAGCAAGTCGAGCACCTCGATCACCTTCTGGTACTGCACCATGGCGTCGCCGCGCACGATCACCGGGAAATCCGGGTTCAGCGCTTTCTCGATGCGCAGGCGTTCTTCCAATTCGCCGAGGGTCACCGGGTAGGCATCGAGGAACACCTGGCCGCCGTCGTTGACGGAGATGGCCTTGGTCTTGGCCTCCGACAACGACACCGACGCACTGGCCTTGGGCAGATGGATCTGGATGCCCGAGACCTGGGCAGTAGCGGTGAGGATGAACATCACCAGCACCACCATCAGCACGTCCACCAGCGGCGTGATGTTGATACTGTCGACGGCCGCATCATCGTCATCGTCGTGGGAGGTATTTACGGAAGCCATGGCAATTCTCCTCAGGCCGGAACCGACGCGTGATGCTCGCGGCGGTGCGCGGTTTCACTGTGCTGGCTCTCGCCGTGCATCTCCGCCAGGCGGGTGATGAACTCGTCGACAAACACGCGCATGTCGGCGCTGACTTCCTTGTTGCGCGTGATCAGGCGGTTGTAGCCAAACAGCGCCGGGATCGCGACGAACAGGCCCATGGCCGTGGCCAGCAAGGCGGCCGCCATGCCGGGGGCAATCGCGTTGATGTTGACGTCACCGGCCATGGCCGTGCCGAGGAACACCACCATGATCCCCAGCACCGTGCCGAGCAGGCCGATGTACGGGCCGCCGGCAATGGCGTTGGAGAGGGTCGAGAGTTTGGAACTGAGTGCCTGGTTCTCGCGGGTGCGCACGCCATCCATGGAGCAGCGGATCGCTTCGATGGTCGCCGCCGACACCGACGAGGTATCGGCGCCCTGGGCGCGGCGCGTGCGAATCTCCTTGACCGCCACCAGGTACAGGCGCCACAGCGAGGAATGGGTCAGGCGCTCACCCAGTGGCGCGTCGTCGGCGTACATCTCCAAGCGTGTGCCGATCTGCGCGAAGTGCTCGCGAAACACCTCGTTGGCACTGCTCACGCGGCTGACCTGGCGGTTCTTGCGCAGCATGATGACCCACGACTGGAACATCATCGCCACCAGCACCAGGATGATCACCCAGGCATCCACCGGCACGGCGTTGAGCAAAAAGCCCAGGCTGCCGAAGCCCATGCCGGACTGTTCTTCATCCACTCCGTAAGCCACCAGTTTCGACTCGGCGCCCTGGGCACTGGCATCGGCCAGCAACAGCGCAGCCGGGCGCGCCACTTTGGACAGGCGCAGCTCATCCATGGCCCCGGCGAACGGCAAGTGCGTGCTGCCCGCTTCCGGCAGGTCGGCGCCCACCGCCAACGACGTGTTGAACGCCGGCATGGCCACGGCAAGGCTGGCGGTTTCGCGGCCGTTCACATACAGCGCGACTTTTTCACCCTCGGCGGTGAACGCCAGGTGCTGCCATTGGCCGGGGTTCAGCGGCTGGGTCGAGACGGCTCGCTGGCCGTCGATGTCCACAAACGGCATACCCTGATTCAAGCCCAACAACAGGCTGTGGGCGCCGTCGCGGCGGGCCAGGACGATTTGCTCGCCACTGGCCTGATCCAGGCGCAACCAGGCACTGAAGGTAAACGCACCACCTGCGGCATGTTGCAGCGATGGGCTGGCCGGCAACATCAGCGGCTGGCCGCCGAACTGCAAGGCGCGACCGATCACGCCGTCGATGCTCGCACCGGTGGCGTTCAACGCGGTGTTGGCGTAGGCGGTGGTGTCCCGTGGCGGCGTCGCATTGGCGCCGTCAAAGTGATAGAGCGCGGTGTAATTGGGGTCAAATGCCAGCTGGCCGTTAGCAGTGGCCGGGGCCTTCTGGTTGCCGTAGTACATCCACAAATCCTGGCGTTGGCCACCTTCGACCTTGGGCACATCGACCCAGATCAGCGCCATGCCCATCAACGGATCAAAGCTCTCGATCTGGTGATTGAACACGGTCTTGTCATCGGCACTCACAAAGCGCAGATCGCTGCCGTCGTCCTTGACCCCGTCAAAGGTGAAATTGCCGGTGTGCAGGCGCACCAGCAGCGCGGTGCGACCCAAGGCCTGGTTGATCGCGGCGCCTTGGGCGGTGGTGTCTACCGAGATCTGTTTGCGGTAGTGCCAATCGTCCTGCCACCAGGCGTGGGCGGTGGCCGGGAGCGCGAAGCCCAGGCAGATCAACAGGCTCAGAAATAGGCGTTGCATGGGTGAAGTCTCCGGAAGAAAAAGTCAGAACGTCGCCTGCACACTGAAGTGCAGTCGCGAATCCTGTTTCTGGGTGTTCGGTCCATCGAGCAGCGGGTAGCCCCAATCCAGGCTGCCGGACAACCATTTGCTCAAACTGGCGCGGGTGCCCAGGCCGACACTGGCCAGGCTGTATTCGTCTTCTTGCTCGGGCAGCGGGTCGTGCAGGCGCAGGCGCGCACCTTCAGCGAACGCATAGAAGCGCCACTCCTGCACATAACTGCCGAGGAACTTGGCCAGGGACGGCGTGCGCAGCTCCTGGGACAGCAGCAAGCCCTCGTCCCCGGTGCGCTCCGCCGCCAGGTAGCCGCGCACCGAAGTGGCGCCGCCGGCCGAGTACTGCTCGTTGGACACCAGCGGCCCCGAGGCCAATTGGAAACCGGCCTTGGACGCCGACTGCCAGTCGTTGGCGAAGGTGTAGCTGTAATTCAGGTCGCCCTTGAGCACGGCGAAACTGGCGCTGGCCTTGTAGCGTTTGTAGTCGAATTCTTCGGCGTCGCTGCCGTAGCCAAAGAAGGCGCGGGTGCCCACCACCAGGTTCAAGCCCAGGCCCAACTGGGATTGCTCGGTGTAGCGATAGCCGTTGTAGCCCAGGGTGAACGGCGCGTACTTGAGCGGCACCTGGTCGCTGCTGGAACCGAATTTCATCTGCTCGTCGAAGTCTTTGAAGTCGATACCAAACGAGAAGGAATTGGCCCAATTGCCGGCGGCTGGCAGGTTGTAGATCGCCGACACCCCATAGGAATGGCCCTTGCCGAGCACATTGCTGCCACCGATCGTGGCGATGTTGCTGTCGGACTGGTAACCGGAAAACTGCAAGGTCCAGCGCTCATCCAGCGGCGCGCTGTAGGAGCCCGACCAGACCTTGGCGTTGTCGGTGTCCTGGGGCGCGGTGAAGTACGTCAGGGAAATGCTGTGGCCCAGTTGCCACAGGTTGTCATAGCCCAGGGTCGCGACCGAGCGCAGCTTCTCGGTGTCGGCGCTGTAGTCGTTGTTCAGGCCGATACTGGCGTGCCAGGGGTTCTGGTCTTCCACCTGCAAATCCACATCCATGGTGCCGGGGCGCTGGCCTTCGCGCACCAGCGGCGTAACCTGGCGCCCGGCACTGCGGTTGAGCCCGGCCAACTGGATTTGCACGCTGGCAAAGTCCGGCACCGCGCCCTCCTCCAGGCCCGGCACTTGCTCGCGGATTTCCACCGGCGAGTAGTGCTTGGCACCCACCACCCGCACCCGGCCGACCTTGGTTTCGCTGACTTGCAGGTAGACGATGCCGTCATCGACCTTCTGCTCCGGCAGTTCCACAAACACCGACTGGTAACCGCGTGCCTGGTAGATCTTCTGCAGCGCCTCACGGGCGCCTTCGATATCGTCGAGGGTCTTTTGCGGGCCCAGGAACGGGTACACCGCCTCCTCGATAGTGGCCGCATCGAGCACGGTATTGCCGCGCACGAAGTACTCGTTGACGTCCACTTTGCGTGCCGGTGCTGCGTCCTCCGCGAACGCGGGGTGGACCATGGCCCCCAGCGTCAAGCAGCACAGCACCAGCGTTGATTTGAACAGATGCTCCACACCGCCCCCTGACGTTCTAATGGTTATCGCCGCTGCCACCGGCACGGCGCCCGGCCGGCTCAATTGCTGGCGATCGAAGTGTTGCCGTGCCGGGCCAGCCAGGTGTGCAGCAAGGCGAAGTTCAGCGAGAACTCCGGCATGTGCAGCAAGGCGCCACAAAACACGTCACCGATGATTTTCTGGATGAGCTGCACCGCCCGCGGGTTGTTGAGCAGCGTGGCGATGTCGCGGGTGAGCACATGGATGCTCCAGACCTTCTGGTTCAGGTCCAGGCCGACGAACCAGCGGAACAGCAGGTTGTAGTTCAGCTGTTCATGCAGTTGCTGCTCGCTGGGTACCGAGTACAGCAGTTGCAGCAGCAGGATCTGCAGTACGGTCTGCGGCGCGATCAACATCGAAGGCTCGGCCACCAGCCAGTCGCGGTGCCGGTCGAGGACGTCGTCGATCTGCGGACGCAGCAACACCAGGGAATGGCCGGCGGGGATATAGCTGGAGACTTCCTTCAACGCGCCCTGCCAATCGTCCTGGGAGACGATCCACACCCAGGGTGCGCCGTAGCGATAGACCGACACCGGCTTCTTGCGCGCGGCTTCGACGATCTTTGACAGGCGCTGGTCGAGCTCCTGCATGCCGACTTTTGAATAACGTTCCATAGATCCCATTGCCCCACTCCTGGCGTCCTGCTGGCGGCTTTGAAAACACCTGCGCGGTGTTCTTGAGCGCGTTACACAGGAGAGACGGGGATGGGCTTGGACTACCGAACTTTTGTCATGAAAGCTTCATTTTTTCTGATGTTTGGAGACCCAATGTGGGAGGGGCTTGCCCCCGATGAGCATAGGTATCTACACAACTCTCAAAGGCTTACACATAACACTGTGGTGAGCGGGCTTGCCCCGCGCTGGGTGGCGAAGCCGCCCTAAAACCAGGTGATCGGGTTCTTGCTGATGCTACGCGGTGTTTGTTATTGGGGCTGCTTCGCAGCCCAGCGCGGGACAAGCCCGCTCACCACAACAGCCCATTTGCCATAGATTCAGCATCCACTGGAAGTTGT
>NZ_RWIO01000051.1:0-5490 GCF_009764655.1 Pseudomonas sp. PB105 | reverse complement strand
GCAGGCCGATGACCATCTCCAGGCTGCGCTCGGTGGCAATGCCCACCAGTGCATCCGGGCCGACGCCCAGTTCCATCAGCTTGTGGGCGAGTTGGTTGGCGCGCTGGTTGAGCTGGCGATAGCTCAGCTGATGGTCGCCGAACACCAATGCCGGGGCATCGGGCGTGGCGGCCACTTGGGCTTCGATCAATTGCTGGACGCTGTGGTCGAGCGGGTAGTGGGTGGTGGTGGCGTTCCATGCGCTGACGATCTGCTGCTGCTCGGCGTGGTCCAGCATCGTCAGGTCGGCCAGCCGCTGTTGCGGGTCGGCAATGAGGCTGTGCAGCAGCTGTTGCCAATGCCGCCCAAGGCGCTCGATGGTGGTGGCGTTGAACAGGTCGGTGGCGTAGGTGAGTGTTGCGCTCAAGCCCTCGGCCGATTCGCTGGTGCTGAGGGTCAGGTCAAATTGCGAGGTGCTGCCTTCCCAGTCCAATCCCTCGACCTGCAACGCCAAAGGCAGTGACGGGCGTTCGGTGGCGCTGGGTTTGTCGGCACTCTGGTGGTTGAACATCACCTGGAACAGCGGGTTATGGCTGAGGCTGCGCTCCGGTTGCAAGGCCTCTACCAGTTGCTCGAACGGCAGGTCCTGATGCGCCTGGGCATCCAGTGCATGTTGCTTGACCTGTTGCAGCAGAGCCTCGACCCGCAGGTGCGAGCTGAACTCGGCTTTCATGACTTGGGTGTTCACGAAGAAGCCGATCAGCCCCTCGGTTTCGACCCGGTTGCGGTTGGCAATCGGCACACCGACGCGAATATCGTTCTGGCCGCTGTAGCGGTGCAACAGCGTCTGGAAAGACGCCAGCAACAGCATGAACGGCGTCACACCCAGGCGATGGGCAAAGGCTTGCACTGCATCGCCCAGGCCAGGCGTGAGGGTAAGTGACAGGTGGGCACCCCGGTAGCTTTGTTCAGCCGGGCGCGGGCGATCTGTCGGCAACTCCAATACGCTGTTTTCGCCGGCCAACTGGCCGGTCCAGTAGGCCAGTTGACGTTCCCGCTCGCCGGCTTGCATCCATTGCCGTTGCCAGGCGGCATAGTCGGCGTACTGGATGGGCAACGGCGCCAGCGAGTGAGGCTGCCCAGCCTGGGCGGCGCCATACAGGCTGATCAGTTCCTCCACCATCAACTGCACCGACCAGCCATCGGAAACGATGTGGTGCTGGGTAAGTACCAGTACATGTTCATCGTCCGCCAGGCGCAGCAGCCTGACTCGCAGCAGCGGGCCGTTTCGCAGGTCGAACAGTTGCCGGGTTTCGTGCTCCACAAACGTCTTGATCGTGGCGTCGTCCGGTGTGCCGCTCAGCGTCTCGACCACCAGCGCCAGCGGCGCATGGTCGGCGATGATTTGGCGCGGTTGTTCGTTTTCCACCACGAAGGTGGTGCGCAGTGCCTCGTGACGGGCGATCAGTTGATTGAACGCTTGCTCCAGCGCCGCGACATCCAGCGCGCCTTTGAGGCGCAGTGCGGCCGGCAAGTGGTACGCGGCGCTATGCGGGTCCAATTGCCAGAGGAACCACTGGCGCTCCTGCGCGTAGGACAGGGGCAGCGATTGAGTGCGTTCGACGGGCACCAGTGGCAGCTCATGCTGCCGTGCGCGACCGTCCAGGCCAGCGACGAAATCCCCGAGCACGCTGCGTTCGAACAGGCTGCGCAGGGCGACATCCAGCCCCAGGGCCTGACGCACCCTGGAAATGATCTGCGTCGCCAGCAACGAATGGCCGCCGAGTGCGAAGAAGTCATCCGTGAGGCCCACCTGCTCAAGGTTGAGCACGCTTTGCCAGATTCCGGCGACCTGGGTTTCCAGGGCCGTTCGCGGCGCCACATAGTGGTTTTGCTGTTGGCTGGCATCCGGCTTGGGCAGCGCTTTACGGTCCAGCTTGCCGTTCGGGCTCAGGGGCAGCACATCAAGGAACATCAGGAAGCCCGGCACCATGTAGTCCGGCAGCACGGCGGCCAACGCGGCCTTGATCGACTGACGCAGCTCTGCGTGCTGCAAGGCCGTGGCATGGGGCACCACATAACCCACCAACTGCAAGCCGCTGGCTGCCGGTTGGGCGAGGACGATGGCGTCTCGCACCACGTCTTGCTCCAGCAGTCGGGCCTCGATTTCGCCCAACTCGATACGGAAACCGCGAATCTTCACCTGATGGTCGATCCGGCCGACATATTCGATCACCCCCTCGGGGGTGTAGCGCGCCAGGTCGCCGGTGCGGTACAAGCGGCCGCCGCCTTGGCTGAACGGGTCCGGCATGAAGCGCTCGGCCGTCAGGTCCGGGCGATTGAAATAACCGCGTGCCAGCAACTCGCCGCCGATCATCAGTTCGCCCACCACGCCAATCGGCGCCGGGGCACCGCTGTCGTCCAGCAGGTAAATGCTGCGCCCGGCCAGAACCTTGCCGATGGGCATGGTCAGTGGCGTCGGGCGGGCGCCGGTTACGTAGTCGGTGCAATCGAGGGCAGTGACTGTCACCGTGGCTTCCGTAGGGCCATAGGTGTTGAGCAATTTGACGTGGCCAAGGCCGGCCTGGCTCCACGCGGCGAGGCCTTCCGGCGGCATGGCTTCACCACCGGCGTGCACTTGCTTGAGTCGCCCGTAATCCCGTGGACCCGCCGCGGCAAAATCCTTGGCCAGCAGGTTCCAGTAGGCCGTGGTCAGGTCGACCACACTGATCTGATGCTTGAGCAGTGCGCGGTAGAACGTCTCGGTGTCCCAGATTTCAGTGCCGCGCAGCACCACCGACGCGCCGCAGATCAGTGCCGGGTACAACTGCTCGACGAAACCGTCGAAGTTGAAGGTGGAAAACTGCAGGATGCGGTCGCCGCCATTGAGATTGAAAAACCCCAGCGACACATAGGCATGGCGAGTCAGCGAGGACTGGTTGATGCCCACGCCTTTTGGCCGGCCCGTGGAACCGGAGGTGAACATCACATACGCAAGGTTATCGGCATGGGCGCGATTGGCCAGGTTGCTATCGTCCAGATCGGCCCAGGCTTGGTTCTGGTCCAGGCACAGATGCGCCACATCGGCAGGAATCTTCAGGCGTTCGCGCAAGTGGCCCTGGGTCAGCATCAGTTGCGTGCCGCTGTCTTCGATCATGCACAGCAACCGATCCTGCGGGTATTCCGGGTCCAGGGGCACGTAGGCGCCGCCGGCCTTGAGCACCGCCAGCAAGCCGATGATCATGTCCAGGCCGCGCTCCACGGCAATCCCCACCAGCACGTCGGGCCCGACGCCCAGGCTCACCAGATGGCGGGCCAGGCGATTGGCCTGGGCGTTGAGTTCGGCGTAGCTCAGCTGGCGGTCTTCGAAGAGCAAGGCCGGGGCTGATGGTTGATTCGCCACCTGGGCTTCAAACAACTGATGGACCCGTTGTTCACTTGGGTATTCGAGGGTGGCACTGCTCCAGTCATGGAGCATCAGGTGCCGTTCTTCACGCCCAAGCATGTCCAGTTCACCCAGGCGTTGCTGCGGGTTACGGACGATGGCCTGCAACAGGTTTTGCCAATGCCCGGCCAGACGCTGGACGGTAGGGGCTTCAAACAGGTCGATGGCATAGGTGAGGGTGGCCAGCAGATCGTCGGCGGACTCGGTGGTATCCAGCGAGAGGTCGAACTGGGTGCTGGGCAACGTGCCTTCCAAGACTTCAAGGCTCAGGCCGGGCAAGCTGACGCTGTGTTGGGGCTGCACGCTGGCATGGTTGTACATGACTTGGAACAGCGGGCTATGGCTGAGGCTGCGCTCCGGTTGCAGGGCTTCCACCAGTTGCTCGAAGGGCAGGTCCTGGTGAGCCTGGGCCTGCAAGGCATGGTGTTTGACCTGTTGCAGCACGTCGACAAACCGCGCCTGGCCGTCGAGTTCTGCACGCAATACCTGGGTGTTGACGAAAAACCCGATCAGCCCTTCGGTTTCCACGCGGTTGCGGTTGGCAATCGGCACACCGACACGGATGTCGGTTTGCCCGCTGTAGCGATGCAACAGGGTTTGGAACGAGGCCAGCAACAGCATGAACAACGTCACGCCTTGCTGCTGGGCCAATTGCTTGAGCGACTGATTCAACGGGTGGCCCAGCGCAAGTTCCAGTTGGGCGCCGCGGTAGCTCTGCTCGGACGGCCGGGTGTGGTCGGCGGGCAGTTCCAATACCGTCTGCTCGCCACCCAACTGTTCGGTCCAGTAGGCCAGTTGGCGCTCGCGCTCTCCAGCTTCCATCCACTGACGCTGCCACACGCCATAGTCGGCGTACTGCACAGGCAGGTCGGGCAGGCTGGCGGGTTGCTGCTGGCTGAAACCTGCGTACAGGGCAATCAGCTCCTGGATCATCACGTTGATCGACCAGCCATCGGAGACAATATGGTGCTGGGTGAGGATCAGGACGTGATCGTCATCCGCCAGTTTCAGCAGTTTTACCCTGAGCAGCGGGCCGTGCTGCAAGTCGAACAGCTGCTGGATTTCGTGTTCAACACACGCCTGGATCACTTGCTCGTCTGCGCCCGGCCGTGACTCGACGGTGATTGCCAGCGGGGCGTGGGCGGCGATCCGTTGCACGGTACGCTCGCCGTCCTGGGCGAACGAAGTGCGCAGGCTTTCATGGCGCTCGATCAGGTGGTCAAAGCTGCGCTGCAGTGCCTGGGTGTCCAGATGGCCTTGCAGGCGCAGGGCCGCCGGGATGTGGTACGCGGTGCTTTGAGGGTCCAGTTGCCAGAGGAACCACTGGCGTTCCTGGGCATATGACAGGCGCAGCGGCTGATCGCGTGCGACCCGTACCAAGGGCGGCTCGTGGCGGGCCGGTTCTTGCTCCAGGGTGGCCACGAAGGCCTGCAAGGTGCTGCACTCGAACAGGTTGCGCAGGGGCACATCGGTGTTCAGGGCATGTCGCACACGGGAGACGACCTGGGTGGCCAGCAGTGAATGACCGCCCAGCTCAAAGAAGTCATCGTGCAGGCCGACGGTTTCACGCTTGAGCACGTCTTGCCAGATCGCGGCGATCTGCTGTTCCAGCGGGCTGTGTGGCGCCACGTAGGTTTTTTGCAGCAGGTTTGCATCGGGTTTCGGCAGGGCCTTGCGGTCCAGTTTGCCGTTGGGGCTCAGGGGCAGTTGATCGAGGAAGATCAACTGGGCGGGCACCATGTAGTCGGGCAGGTGTTCGCCCAGGCGTTGCTTGATGTGGCTGCGCAGTTCATCTGCGTCACCGGCTTCGCTGGGCACGGCGTAGGCGACTAACTGGCCGTCGGCCGCAATCACAACGGCTTCGCGTACGCAGTCCAGTTCCATCAGGCGGGTTTCGATCTCTCCCAGTTCAATGCGCAGGCCACGGATTTTTACCTGATGGTCGATACGGCCCCGGTATTCGATGACGCCGTCGGGACGGTAGCTGGCCAGGTCGCCGGTGCGATACAGGCGTTGGCCGTCACCGAACGGGCTGGTCATGAAGCGCTCGGCGGTAAGGGCAGGGC